>JBEAVZ010000397.1:0-5621 GCA_041160645.1 Acidobacteriota bacterium | reverse complement strand
GGAGCGATCGTCACCCTCGACGGCTCCGGTTCATCTGATCCGGAGAAGGATCCCCTGACCTATGTCTGGAAGAATGGCGACAAGGTGATCGCCGAAGGGGCGATCGTCGAGGCGACTCTCGCCGTCGGCACCCATTCGATCACCCTGACGGTCACCGACACCGTAGGTGGAACAAGCACGACGGCGGCCCAGTCGATCGTCGTCCTCCCGCGTGACCTGACGGTGACGGGAATCACTCCGGTGCGCATTCCGCTCTTCAACTCCGTCAACATGACCATCACCGGAACCGGCTTCAACAGCGGGACAACCGCGCAGTTCGAGTGCACCTCGGTCTGTAGCGGGGGATCGCGAATCACGGTGACGATCGTCAGTATCGAAGAGGATACGATGGTCATCAACGCCAGAACGACCCTCGCCACACCGATGGGCAACCGCAACCTGATCGTCACCAATCCGGGTGGGGCGACGGTGCGCATCATGCGCAGCAACTTTGTCACCAACTAGTCCAATTTCTTGACGGGCCCATTTCCAGGGGGCTTGTTCAACGGGCGGGGGATCAATCCTCCGCCCGTTTTTTGTGGGCAGGCAGCGACGATCTCTTACCCTGGGTTGGTGCGGAAATTTTCCGTCAAGATTAAAAATAATCGTTTACAGCCTTTAATCTTCATGTATAATCCACGCAGATTTTAATCTTCATTGAAGGTTGATCTGTTCCTGTCGTGCCTCCCCCGTAGCACATCCCCGTAATCCGATTTCTTTAATATTTGTTCCGTCACCCCGCACCCGTAAGGCCGCCCCCGGTACTTATTTGTAGTTTGTGGATTTGAGACCAGAATTCCAACCCCGTTTGTTCTTCACCATCAGCAGTTGTCCAGACGCCCCCGGCGCTGCCAGACAAGAGTCATCAATTTGATTTCGATGTTCGGCCAAGACTCCCCCGTCGATTAGCGATTGCCCGAACCGTGCCCCACCCGCAGACATAACCAACGCTGCCTCGACATGAGGTTTCCTTCACGGTTGACGGGAGCTGATGGCTTCCGGAAGGGGATTCGTGTCGGCACGATGGCCCATCAGCGCAGCTGGCAATCTGGTCGATCTGCTGCCTGAGCATCACTATTGCGATCTGTCTTGAAAAACCAAATTGCCACATATCGTATTGAGGCGACGCGCGGCTGGGTTCCGCTGCGTCTGGCGGAGCTCTGGGCCTGCCGTGAGCTGCTCTATTTTCTGATCTGGCGTGACGTGAAGATTCGTTACAAGCAGACGCTGCTTGGCGGAGCGTGGGCGATCATTCAGCCGGTGCTGACGATGCTCCTCTTCAGCCTCTTCTTTGGGCGGTTGGCGCGAATACCGGCGGATGGTCTTCCCTATCCGGTCTTCTGTTACACGGCGCTCGTGCCGTGGAGCTTCTTCGCGAATGGACTGACCCAATCGTCGAACAGCCTGGTCGGGAGCGCCAACCTGATCACCAAGGTCTACTTTCCGCGGCTGACGATTCCACTGGCAACCATCCTCGCCGGGGTAGTCGATTTTCTGCTGGCTTTCGGGGTGCTGCTGGGAATGATCGGTTGGTACGGAATCGTCCCGACGGGGCAGATCCTCTGGTTGCCATTCTTTCTTCTGCTGGCGCTGACAACCTCGCTGGGGGTTGGGTTGTGGCTCTCCGCGCTCAATGTGCAGTTTCGTGACGTTCGCTATGCGGTCCCCTTTGTCGCGCAGTTCTGGATGATGGCGACGCCGATTGCCTATCCGAGCAGTCTGCTGCGGGAGCCGTGGCGCACGGTCTATGGTTTGAATCCGATGGCCGGGGTAGTCGAGGGATTCCGCTGGGCGCTGCTCGGCGTCCCGACGCGACCGGGCGGAATTCTGGTCGTGTCGAGTCTGGTCGCGCTGCTGCTGCTGGTGAGCGGCGCCTTCTATTTCCGGCGGATGGAGCGACGCTTTGCCGACCAGGTCTGACGAGAGTGAGGGGATGAGCAAGCAAGGTTTCGGTGAAAGACTGCTGAGTCGGGAGCGCGGTTGCCTGATCATCGGGGAGGTTGCGCAGGCGCACGATGGGAGCCTCGGCGCGGCGCATGCGTATCTCGAGGCGATCGCGCGGGCGGGGGCGGATGCGGTCAAGTTTCAGACTCATATCGCGGCGGCGGAGAGCACTCCGCAGGAGCCGTGGCGGGTCAAATTCAGCCGCCAGGATGAGACTCGTTACGACTACTGGAAACGGATGGAGTTCAGCGAGGAACAGTGGCGGGGGCTGGCCGCGCATGCGCGGGAGCTGGGTCTCTGGTTCCTCTCCTCGCCATTCTCGCTCGAGGCAGTCGCCCTGCTCGAACGGCTCGACGTGCCGGGCTGGAAGGTTGGAGCGGGAGAGATCACCAACCTGCCGATGCTCGAAGCGCTCGGGAGGAGCGGTCGCCCGGTGATCCTCTCGAGTGGAATGTCGACGTGGGTGGAGCTGGACGAGGCGGTGCGGATTGTCGGTAGTTCGGGCGAGGTGGTCGCGATTCTGCAGTGCACCTCGACCTATCCCTGTCCACCGGAGCGCTACGGGCTCAACGTGCTGGCAGAGTTGCGCGAGCGTTATGGCCGTCCGGTCGGGCTCTCGGACCATTCCGGACAGATCTATGCCGGCCTGGCCGCGGCCACGCTGGGCGCGCAAGTGATCGAGGTGCACGTCACCTTCTCGCGGGAGTGTTTCGGGCCGGACACCGGGTCATCCTTGACGACCGCCGAGTTGCGACAACTGGTCGAAGGGGTGCGGACGATCGAGCGGGCGCTGGCGGCGCCGGTCGACAAGGAAGAGGTCGCGCGGGATCTGCGCGGGATGCGCGAGACATTTGGCAAGAGCGTCGTGGCCAGTCGGGACCTCGAGATGGGGCGGCGACTAACCTTCGAGGATCTGGCCTTCCGGAAGCCGGGGACAGGGATTCCCGTCGCCAGATACCGGGAGCTGCTTGGACGGAGGCTCTGTCGGGCGATTGGCCACAACCAGCAATTCAAGGAGGATGATTTTGAATAAGCGTCGCCGCGTCTGTGTCATCCTGGTCGACCGCGCCAATTATGGTCGATTGAAACCGGTCATGCGGGCGATTGCCGGGCAAGCCGAGCTTGAGCTGCAGGTGATCGCGGCCGGCACGATGCTCCTCGAGCGGTTCGACCAGCCGGTCCGGATTGTCGGTGAGGATGGCTTCCGGATCGATGGCGAGATCTATATTGAGCTCGAGGGATCGACACCAGCGACGATGGCCAAGTCGGTCGGCTTCGGAGTGGTCGAGTTCGCGAGTGAGTTTCAGCGACTCAAGCCGGAGGTGGTTCTGCTGATTGGTGATCGCTACGAAGCCCTCGCCGCGGCGATTGCCGCCGCTTATATGAATATCTGCATCGCGCACATTCAGGGGGGCGAAGTCTCGGGGTCGATCGATGAGAGCGCGCGCCACGCGATCAGCAAGTTTGCCCACTTCCATTTTCCGAGCACGCCGCGGGCCGCCGACTATCTGATCCGGATGGGGGAGAGGCCGGAGACGATTCTTACGGTGGGCTGTCCATCGAGTGACCTGGCCAGCGGACTGGCAAAGGGTCTGGACGGAGCGGTGACGAGCGAGATCGTCAACCGCACCGGCGCCGGGGTGGAGATCGATGTGACGCGCCCCTTCCAGCTGGTGGTCTTCCATCCAACGACGACCGAGTTTGGCGGTGAGCGTCGACAGATGGAGGAGCTGCTCGAGGCCCTCGACCGGCTGCGGCGACCGACGATCCTACTCTGGCCCAATATCGATGCGGGGGCGGACTACATCAGCAAGGCGATCCGCGTCTTCCGGGTCAGCCGGCAGCCGGACTGGCTGCGGACACTGACCAATCTGACGCCGGAAGACTACCTGCGAGTCCTCGCCGGAGCGGCCTGTGCAATTGGCAACTCGAGCAGTTTCGTTCGTGATGCGGGATTTTTTGGGACGCCGGTCGTGCTGGTGGGACGGCGGCAGGAGGGGCGCGAAGCCGATCGCCACGTCATCAATGTCGAGCCAGTGGCCGAGCGGATCGAGGCGGCGGCGCAGACGCAGCTGGCGCACGGAAGGTACGCGGCAAGTCGGCTTTACGGAGACGGAAAAGTCGGGCCGCGCATTGCGAAAGCGCTCGCCGAGCTGGTTCCCTACTCGCAGAAGCGTCTCAGCTACATTCACCAGAACAAGGATCGATCGACCGCATGCTGATTGCGATCAACTATCACTATATTCGTCCCCGCTACGATGCGCCGTTCCCAGGGATTCACGGGATCACTCCGGAGGAGTTTGAGGGGCAGCTGGTGCAGCTCAGTCGGTATGGGCGTTTCGTGGGCATGGACGAGATCCTGGCGGCGCTCGACGGACGCCGTCAATTGCCCGCCCGCGCGTTTGTCGTGACGTTCGATGATGGGCTGCGCGAGCAGTATGACCATGCCTGGCCACGGCTCTGTCGGCTCGGTATCCCGGCCATCTTCTTTGCCAATACCAGACCGATCGCCGAGGAGAGGCTGCTCGATGTCCACAAGATCCAGCTGGTGCGGGCCTGGAATGCGCCCGGGATGCTGCTTGAAGGTATGGTACGGAGGGGGCTGCTCAGCCCGCCGCGACTCAGCTCGATTCGTGAAGTCGCCATGGCCCATTACAACTACGACGCGCCGGAGGTCGCCTGCCTCAAGTATGCGCTCAACTTCGTGCTCACGCCGGCCGAACGGGCTGAGTTGATTGACGGCTGCTTCGACGAACGTTTTGGGGGCGCGGAGGGTTCCCTGAGCCGCCAGCTCTATCTTGGGCCGGCGGAGCTGCGCCGGCTGAGTGAGGCCGGCTGTCTTGGCAGCCACGGCGATGATCACCGGCCACTCGGGCTGCTCGACCCGGCAGAGGCACGGCGAGATCTCGCGCGGTCGCTCGAGCGGCTGACGAGCTGGACGGGACGACGTCCGGTCGCCCTTAGCTATCCTTTTGGTTCGCATGAGGCCTGCGCTCCGCACGTCGCCGTCAGTGCGACGGAACTCGGAATCAGATTCGGCTTCACGGTCGAACGGGCCGGGAATGACCATCTGGAACAGCCGCTCCATCTCGCCCGGTTCGATTGCAACGATCTCCCGGGCGGGAAGGCGGCCGGATGGAATGGTGAAACGCTCTTCCGTGAGATCCCCGTCCGTGAGTGGTACCGCGTCTCCCCACCGGCGCGGTTTATGGCGCAGGTGGCGCCAGGGACGCCATCCCGGGTGGCGCCTTGGGTAGCCCCGCAGGTCAGACCTCACATCTCCACCTACCGCGCAAGGATGAACAGAAGCGATGCCTGAGGGGAAGGCTGAACCACGCGTGGTCCTGATCACGGCCGCGAGCCGCCGCCATCGTTATGCGGCGGCGCAGCTGGCGAATGGACTCAACCTGGTCGGCGTGGTCAGCGAGTCGAAGCCGGGCGAGCCGCCAGTCGCCAGCACGGGGATGGGCGCCGGGATGGGCGCAGAGATCGACCAAATCGCGCGGGCAGAGATCAGTGAACATTTTGCGGCGCGGGATGAAGCCGAGCGACAGATGCTCGGCGACCGGATCGGGTTTCCGGATGTCGCCCGACTCGAGGTGGGCGCCGGAGAGGTCAATCACGAGACAACATATGAG
>JBEAVZ010000356.1:0-3295 GCA_041160645.1 Acidobacteriota bacterium | reverse complement strand
CCGTTGGAAAAGGCCCCCTCCCATCGGGGATGGAGGCATCGAGGGTCAGACTGACTCCACCCGGTCGGGCAAACTCGATATCGCGGTGCATTTCAGCGCGAGTCGGCTGAACAAGCATCAGCAGGCAGATCACTGACGAGAGAATGATGGCGCAGTTCCTGATCGATCTTCGCATGTCGAACCTCATTCGGGCGATCAAAACCATCGAGATCGAAATGGTTTTGGTGTATATTCCACGGTGTCTTTTTCAAGATAAATCTCTAGACAAAACGATTAATGGCCAGCGTTGTCAGTATCCACCGCGGCCCCCCCAAACAGCAATAGCAGATCTGATCATCCTATGAGCAAAAACCTCATTGCCTTCATCCTGATCTCAGCGTTCATTCTTGGCAGTGCCTCCATTGCCGGGGCCGGGTATATGTTTGAACGGGAGTTGATCGCGAGTATCGCGCGCGAGACCCTCCACCACGGGCGGGAGGGTGGAGTAACCTGGTTTCTGCCACGGATTTGCACAGTGCCGCGTGCCGATGGCGGGTCGAGCGCATTGATGACGCTGCAGACGATTGCCGGCTCTGACTACTATGGTCCCGTTCACTGGCGCGAATCGCGCGATCTGGGGCGCACCTGGAGCGCTCCGCTGCCAGTGCCCGGTCTGGGTCGTCGCCCCTTCACAAAGGAGATCGAGGAGGCGGTCAGCGATGTCATGCCGATCTACCACCAGAGAACCCAATCGGTGCTGGCCATCGGGGAGATCATCTACTACCGCGAGGGTCGGTACTTTCCCGAACAGCCACCCCGCTTTCCGGTCTATATCGTGCGGGACAAACAGGGCAAATGGTCTGAACGGCGCCAGCTGGTCTGGGATGATCCACGCGCCAACGCCATCTACGCGATCGGCTCTTCGCAGTCAGTCGTAATGGAGAACGGCGACGTCCTGATTCCAGTCTCGTTCCGCTCCCGCGAACGTGAAGATTTTGGGGTGACCTCCCTGCTCTGCTCCTTCGACGGCCGGGAGCTGAAAGTAAAAAAGGTGGGTTCAGCCCTTCACAATTCGGTCAAGAGAGGTCTGCTTGAACCACAGCTGACAGTCTATGGCCAGCGCTACCTGATGACGATCAGGGCCGAGGATGGCTTCGGCTATGTCAGCACCTCGCGGGACGGTCTGACGTGGTCAGCCGCGCAGCGCTGGTCGTGGGAGGACGGTCAGCCACTGGAGATGTCGACCACCCAGCAGCACTGGCTCACCCACTCAGCCGGACTGTTTCTGAGCTATACGCGCAAGGCGCCCGCAAACGCTAACGTCATGCGCTGGCGAGCGCCGCTCTATCTCGCTGAGGTCGATCCGCTGACCCTGCGGTTGCGCGAGGCAACGGAGCGGATCGTCTTTCCCCTCATCGGAGACGGAATCAACGATCCGACCCACGTCGCTCATTACGGAAACTTCCACGTCAACAACGTCAACCGCGACGAATCCTGGATAAGCGCCGGCGAGGTGATTCCAGCCAATTTTCGTGGCGACCTGCTGCTGGCCCGGATCCGCTGGCGCAGCCCCAATCGGCTCAATCAGCCCTGAATCGCCCTACTTCGTGCTGACTCTCCCTTTGAGAGTCGGCTGTTTGACCAGGCTGAAGCTGACATTGAACGCCGTGTCAAAATCGACCTCCTCGCCGGCATATTTCAGCGTCAGGTCGAGGATAAACGGCTCCTCAACAAAGCAGACGCGGGCCTGGTAGGTATCAGGTGCCGTCCACGCGCCCGCCGCGGCAACCGGCTGCTTTGAAAAGTCTCCCCAGACCAGCTCGCCGCGCCGCCAGTCGGTATCTCCGACGACAATGCGCTTTTCGGCCCCGCCCTGTCGGATGGTCAGGACGGTCTCACTTCCAGTCCGGTCGAGTCTGACCGACTCAAACTTCTGAAAGTTTGTAGAGAAGTCGTACTGGCGACCCATCATAGAGGTCAGGCCGGGAGTCGTCGCCCCGGTTGGCCTCCGGACGCGGAGCGAAGCGAGTCGCGCCGTAAGCTGTTCGTGGCTCCGTCGATCAGCCGGGAGCGCTTTCTTCTCAAAGACAGGCACGAGCTTCTCCCAGACCAGATCGAGAACCGCCTGCATATTGCGCACTCCGCTGGTAATGATGATCACCGCATCGTGTTCCGGCATGACGACACAATACTGTCCAAACGCGCCATCGCCACGATAGAAGCCGTTCCGGGTCCGCCAGAACTGATATCCATAACCCTGCTCCCAGTCACTACGCGGGTTGCTGCCGTTGGAGACCTGGCGCGAGGTCGCGGTCATCACCCAGGACTCGGGGACGAGCTGGCGCCCCTGCCATTTTCCGCGCTGCAGATAGAGCTGACCGAACCGGGCAATCTCCCGGGTGCGAAGCTTGAGCCCCCATCCACCGCTGGTCACCCCCTGGGGGCTGGTATTCCAGACTGGATCGGTGATTCCGAGCGGGTTGAAGAGGCGTGGGCGCAAATACTCGATCAATGTCTCACCCGTCTTCTTCTGAATGATCGCCGAAAGCATATGGCTGGCCGGAGTGTTGTAGAGAAAGAAGGTGCCCGGCTTATGGTCGAAAGGATGGGCAAGAAAGTTCTTCGTCCAATGATCACCTGCGCGGTTACTGGCCTCTGAGTGCTGCCCGGTCGACATTGCGAGGAGGTCGCGGATTCGCAACGCCTTCAGGTTTGTCCCTGGATCGGCTGGAGCATCTTCCGGAAAGAGCGGCAGGACCAGGTCATCGATACTCAGCTTTCCCTCGGCCACCGCGAGGCCGATCGCCGTGCTCGTGAAGCTCTTGGTCAGGGAGTAGAGAGCGTGGCGTGTCTCCGCGTCGTACGGAGTCCAGTACCCCTCGGCGACAATGTGGCCATGACGGATGACCATCACGCTGTTCATGGTCTCAATCTGCTGATCAGCCTGCTCGATGAACGACTGGAGCGACGCTGACGAGATGCCCTGCGCCTCAGGTGTACTGCGCGGCAGACCAGTTGCCGCTGGCTGGGCCGCGATCGACACACTCAAAGCGAGCATCAAACATGACGCCGCGATGGGCACGAAGATGGGGATTGACAGAACTGACCTGCGGACAGCAAAAAGTTTACCGAAAAGATGAATCATCCGACTCCTCCTGTGCTTTGTCTGATTGGGTGATGCTGTTTCAGCGACAATTAGAAACCGGAATGGCTCATTCAACAAGGGTTAGGTAGACAAATGAGCGGTTGCTCATCTCCCAGGCAGCGAAGACGGCGTCAATTCCGCCCTCCCACCTCGTCGTGCTGACCACATGAT
>JBEAVZ010000336.1:0-12474 GCA_041160645.1 Acidobacteriota bacterium | reverse complement strand
ATTCAGTACCCGCTCTCCCCATTCTCGGCCAGACCGCCCACGCCCCTGATCGCCCCACTGAGGTGATCACGAATGTCGGAGGCCATCATCGCGCGCTTTCCAAGTCGCGACGCCGCCAGATCCCCGGCCCGCCCGTGCAGCCAGACTCCCGCCAGGACAGCCTCGAGCGCCGGAGTGACCTGCTGCGCCAGGAAGCCGGAGATCACCCCGGTCAGGACATCACCCGCGCCAGCGGTCGCCATGCCCTCATTGCCGGTTGGATTGAGAAAGACCTCTCCGGTCGGCGCGGCAATCACGGTGCGCGCCCCTTTGAGGACAACGATCAATCCATTGCGATGCGCCAGGGTGCGGGCGCAGCCAATCCGGTCGGCCTGGACAGCCGCAATCGAGATGCCCATCAGCCTGGCCATCTCACCCGGATGGGGGGTGATGACGATCGGCAACTCTTCCGAACCCTGCAAGTCGACCGGCCACGGAGCCAGAGCATTCAACCCGTCAGCATCGATCACCAGCGGGCCAGAGCGAGTCTCGACCAACGCGCGGACCAATTGACGCGTCTCCTCTTCAACCGAGCTGATGCCCGGCCCAATGGCCAGCACATCGCGCCCGGCGACCAGGTCGGTGAGCGCCTTGCGGCCCTCGAGGCTCGCGCCACCCTGCGGGGTCTCCGGCAAATGAATGGTCATGACCTCCTTATCAGCCTGCGCGACGAGGAGCGGCAGGGCTGAGATGGGCGTGGCCACGGTCACCAGCCCCGCCCCGGAGCGAAGCACGGCTCCGGCGGCCAACGCCGCCGCGCCAGTTTTCCCCCGCGTCCCGGCAAAGATCAACACGTCGCCAACCGAGCCTTTGTGCGCGGTAACCGCCCGGCGCGAATTGGCGAGCCACTGCGCGATTCGCGCCTCTTCGACTAGTTCAACCGCTCCTCGCTCACCCGCTCCTGATTCACCGGTCGCTGACGGAGTGGCGACAACCTCTTCAATCAACCAATCCGGGGAACCAATCGGGGCCACCACCAGGCAGCCATTCGCCGCCGCGGCCGGGGCAAGGATGTTCCCAAGCTTGGGCGCGGTAAAGGTCACCGTCAGATCGGCGCGCACATGGGGCTCAACCAGCTCTCCCTGATCAGAGAAGACTCCTGAAGGCAGATCGATCGCGACCACTTTGGCGCCATCCTCGCGGAGCCGATTGATCACTCCAATCATCTCGGCGGCCACGCCGCTCACCGGCCGGCTCAAGCCAGTTCCAAAGAGTGCATCGACGACCACCAACCCGGCTGAGGCCAATCCGGCCAGCTGACCCGGCTGAGCATTCTCAGTAAAAGTGAGATCCGGCGCCGTCGCGGCAAGCGTGCGCACGATCTCCATGTTGGTTCTCGCATCACCTCGCATCTCTTCGATTCGCCCAGCCAATAGAAGCGCGACCAGACCGGAACGACGCAACCAGAGGTGGCGGGCCACCACTGCTCCATCGCCGCCATTGTTGCCCTTGCCGCAGACAATGGCATAACGCGCGCCACCGGTGCGACTCTCCGCGCGTTCGCGAAGCGACTCGACAACCCGCACCCCGGCCGTCTCCATAAGGATCGGATACGGGATGCCGCAACGCTCAACCGTCAGCCGATCAACACGCCCCATCTGCTCTCCGGTCAGTACTCTCATCGCCACTCCCTGTCGACCTGGCTTTGCAATCAGCCACTGGTCAATAGTTGGCCAACCAGCCCCTTCTGTCACGCCCACCTTGAAACGCATCTCTATCATACCTGAAACGAACGAACCACCCAATCGGCGCTTACTCCTCAACTCGCATACCAGACCTGCTCCAGGCGCGACCCCAAAAACAAAAAGAGGGCTCCTGACGGCAATCGCCCGGAACCCTCCTCTTCATCGACTGCGGAGCGGCTCTTCCGCCCCCCGCGCACCTGGTCAGGATCTCTTCCTCCAGACACGCTGGATCTGTTCAACCCGCAACCGGTCCTGCCCGCTGGCATCTGGATTCTGATTGCGTTCGCTCTCGGCGTCTTCGAGGCTGAAATAGATATGATCGAGTTCAAGCACCACCTTCTCACAATGTGAACATTGGATCAGATGCTGCTCAAAAGCGCGGACATCCTCGGGCTCCAGGGCACCGTTGTAGTAGTCGTAGACTCTCACACCGATCCGTGGATCGCTACAAGCCGTGCTTCGCTCCAGCCTGTTTGTCGGTTCAATTCTCTCAATCATTGTCGCTCCTTATCTGATGAATAGTAGTTCTCTTTTGTTATGTCGCGGGGGATAGTCTCTTGATTGATCGATCTTCTGAAAAAAATGGCCGTTGTGTTTGGGGTTCCCTCACACAACGGCCCGAGGGAGAAGATCAAGTAACCAATCGTTAATCTCTTGTTAGCAGGTCGGCGGGAAGACCGGCATCAGGTACGTCACGTTCGATGACATTCGCAGCACGTGCAGGTTACGTCCGCCGTTGTATGGTGTGGAGCTGCTGGGGCTGTTGTCCGACACCAGGACCGCACCGAGAAGCCCGACGTTCTGAGCGGGTGGATAGAGGCGCAGCCATCCAGTCCGACCAGCCGGAATGTGCACATTCGGGCGCGGCACCGTGCGTGGGAAGGTTCTGGTAATTCCAGCCTTGAGCTGACAGGACGAGGAGTTGAAGGTCAAACTTGCCGATACTCCCGCGTCGTTGTAAAGGTTGCCGAAGATATTTCCGAGCGGCTCTGACTGACCAAGCAGACTCCCTCCAATTCGGTTCAGGATAAGCTGCGTGTCGTATGAACCGTTCAAGCCATCAGAAGGACTAGGCAGACTCGAGATCGCGACCACGTGTGGAACCCGGTTATAGTTGCCAACCGTGCCGTCAAAGACCAGAGTGGCCGACGGAGAGCTTGACGTGTAGGCCGGATCGACCGGAACCGGCGCGCCGGTGGTCGGGTCGACTCCGTCGATTACCGAAAAGGACTCCGCACCGAGATTGGCGATGTGGCCCGAAGCGAGCGTGATGAACTCATCACCAACGAGGTGATTGAAACTGATCGGTCGTCCCGTATTACCGCCCCCGGCAAACCCGGTCGGCCCCTCCGCGGCGACCGCAATCACATAGCCACTCGTGCCAGGGTCAACCTCCGCCAGCGAGAAGGTCGATGTCTGGAGTGGCTGCAGGCACAGCCAGGAATCGGCGACCGAGCAGGTTGAGCCGTCAATGAAGAAGAGGTGCACCGCTACGCCCAGCGTGGTGTGGGTATTGGTGATGTTGATTCGTGAGTTCTCCTGCAATGCGCAGCAGGCACTCGACGAAAAGTAGTTATAGACCAGAAGTGAACCAGCTTTTTGGTCACTCATCTCGGACGTCGATGGAAATGCAAGTCCCGGATCGGCAGCCTTTGCTCCCAGTGGAACGAACAACATCATCAACGTAAGCACTGCCAGGCGAAGCTGAATACTCTTGAATTTTGCGGTCATGATCTTACTCCTTGTCTTTTGTTACAACACAAGACTGTTTAGGTTACTGTCAAAGTCTCAGCCGATCCCGTTGTGACTACTGCAGTCAGTAACAGACATCGAACCAAGGAACAGAAGCGAGTAACACGTTTGAGCTTCTCTCTGCTCTCTCGCTTGCTCATCGGTATAGACGCTGGGTTCATGCTACTTTTGCCGCAGACGAGAAATAGTTTGAGTTATTTTTTCACGGCAAATATAAGAAAATAAAAGAGATGTAGCACTAACAAGAATAGCCATGACGACCTGAGTCGCCATGGCTACCGGGTAACATCTATTAACTTGGCCGACCATCAGGCTAACGCAGCCGTCAATAAAATGAGGCTAACCGACCAACCTGCCTGGTCTTGAACGTAGTACTTATTGAGACACCACCGCACCACATCCGGCGCGTTCCGCTGACCTGTTTCTGCTGATCGTCTGAACAGCCAGGTCAGGTCAACCGTGATAATTCACAATAGCCACACTGGCCACACAGGCCGCACTGGCGCGTCGTCTGGCAGTCAGCAGCGGCGCAGAGATTGGCACACGGCCAGCCTGACCGCACCGCGACCAGACCTCTGCCACCAGAGTAAAATCTTCGCTCAACCGGCACTGGCGTGAGCATGATGGGACAGCCGCTTTTTCACGGACTCCAGCACGGACTCTGGCGGTGTGCGCGGCGCTGACAAACAATGACCGACAGCCCGACCGCTCCGGTGACGGAGGACGATCAAACGGCGACAGCTCGGGCAGCCGCTGACACGATCCACACGGATCGTCCCTGGTCTGCTGATCCTGGCCGGCGTCAAAGATGTTGCGCCCTGCTCCAGCCTGATCGCGGCTGCCCCGCCATCCCCTTACACCTCACCCAGAAACAATAACCTCACCACTTACCAGACAGGTCGACCCGCTTGGGGCAATCAGTCTGCCGCTCAGCGTACCTGAGTCGAGACACACCCTTCCCATCCAGCACCATGTTCTCGATGCAGCACTCCCACGTGGGGAAGACGGGATTGACTTGGATGAACAGAATAGCTCTTACTACCATTCCCATCCGTCTCGACAAGGCCGGCCATCCTGGCGGCGCTTCGTTGTGATGGGCGGCAATCATTATCTGTGACCTCTGCGTCCGGCGCTCCGGGAGTACTCTTGTAGTCTAACTGTCACTCCACGATCCGCCCGGATTTACGCGATAGCATCCGCTCGCGCCCCGCATTGACCAGCCTCCGGCCTGCGGAAGCGGCCAGACGATCAACTCAACCGACCTTCCACTTCTGCCTGAACCACCCGGGCGCTTGTGGTTATCGACTCGCGCCCGGCGATCTCTCCAGCGGCTGCCCCCCACGTTGCGGTTGACTAGCAGCTGAAGGTCTCTCCAAACTTCAATCAGACCAGGCTCAGGCGACACACGAAGATGATTTGCACGGCCCTTAGCGCTGGCTATGGCATCAGCCTCTTATCTTACTTGTCACCTTCACCACTCTGACCACGGCCAGCCCAGTCCATCCCGCCCGCCTCATCAGCGATGACGATTGGCGACCGACTAAGCGCCGCGCGTGTCTCCTGTTTCACCGCGCCGACCCTTGCTCGACGACGGGCATTAACCACCCAGACCATAGTTCCGTCCAGGCTGTCGAGTCGCGATTCAATTCTGACCACTCTGACTGTTGTTATCGATTACCAGCCCTGACGCTGGCGCCGTGTCATTCGATTTGTAACTCTTCTGGCATACCTGTCATCACCTCAGATCACCGTACCTGGCTGATCTGCTTTGGCCATCGCAATCCGTTTTCAACTTCACCTGGCTGTCATTTGACATCCCGATCAGCAAGTCGACCGGTCGCGACGTCTGCGCGACTTTTGTTTGATCTCTGAGCGGCAAACTCAAGCGGCGGATCGTCCATCGAATCCCACTGTGGCAATCCCGTGCTGGTAATAAAAAAGGGACTGACCGGAAGAGAGTTACATCTTGTATTTCACTTCCGGTCAGTCCCGAGCAGGGAGATTTGGGATCAAAATCCGCTGTTCACAACTTTTTAATTTGGTGGGAAGACCGGGATGATGTATTCCACAGTGTTCGCCAGACGGAGCTTGTGGAGGTTTCGACCACCGTTGAGCGTCTCTACGCCAAGACTCAGATTGTTTCCGGTGTTATTGGCAATCATTACCGCGCCAAGAAGACCGACATTCTCTGTCATCGAGTAGAACTTAGCCCATCCAGTCCGACCCTCGGGAATCAACTGATTAGGACGCGGCGTCGTTCGCGGAAAGTTCCGGTTGATCTGCGATCTGAACTGACACGAAGTCGAACTGAACGTGAAACTGAGCTGCATACTCGCGTCGTTATACATCAGCCCGAAGAGAGGTCCGATCGGCAGCGCATTTCCAACCAGGCTTCCACCAATTCGATTCAGGATGATCTGCGTGTTGTAGCCGGCGATGCTATCAGCCGGACTGGGCATACTCGAGAGCGCAAGCAACTGTGGTGCGCGGTTATAGTTGCCGGCAGTCCCGTTGAAGACCAGATTGGCCGTCGGTGCGTTGGGAACATAGGCCGGATCCTTTGGCACTGGGACCCCCCCGACCATATCGTCAATCACCGCAAATGTCTCCGCTCCCAGATTCGCTTCGTGGCCGGACGCCAGCTCGATGTACTGATCACCAACGAGCCAGTTGAAACTGATCGGTCGCCCACTGTTAGTGCCGCCCGAGAAGCCATTCGGCCCCTCGACCGCCACCGCCACCAGATATCCCATTACTCCGGGATCGATATCACTCAGCACAAAGGTTGAGGTTTGATTACGAACCAACGGCAGAAACGAGTCAGCCACTGAACACGTTGCTCCATCGACGAAGAAGAGGTGAACCATCACGTTGGCCGACGGGTGCGTGTTGGTAATATTGATTCGCGTATTCTCCTGCGAAGGGCAGCAACCGCTCGAAGTGTAGTAGTTATAGAAGAGGAGCGACCCCATCTTCTGATCGCTGACATCCGATGTTGTGGGATAGGTTGCCCCCGGATCGGCGGCCCAGGCCGACATCGATACGAGGACCATCAACAACAACACCAGGACACCCCTGCAGATATCTCCAAACTCAAACTTATTGACTTTCATGATCTTTCTCCCTGTTTGTATGTCTATCCTGATTATTACCGTCAGACTCAGCCGGCCCTGAACATCACCGGCGAGTTGAGCGAAGCACCCGATCGGCTCGCTCATTGCTATAGACGATCCCCATCTGAAGATTTTGTGATGGGCGGGAGATTTTTGGCTGGAAAATTCCGGGCTCCGGCAAATGGTCAATCACGAGGGTCAATCTGGGCCGCGAAGATGGTCAGAGCGAAGATACGGCACGCCCCTGACCATCCTGGCGATGGGCCGGGAGTGACGATGGACCTGTCCTGACCAAAGATGAAGGGTGAAGGGAGGGATGAGCAGGGTGGCAAGCTGGCAGTGGCTCCGCTGGCTGTCAGACGGAGCCACCATCAGCGGAGAGCAGGCTTAAACAAAAACTTTTTGCATGAGCGGATGGTGGGTCGCAAAGCGCAACTCACCAAGCGGGTGGGACTCGAGATCCGGATCCTCATCGAGGACCATCATGACCTCATCCAACTGCATGACGACCGACTCGCAATGGCGGCACGCAATCATATGACGCTCAAATTCCCGCACCTGTGGCGCATCGAGCGCCCCATTGTAATAGTCGTGAACTTTGGCCCCAATCTCTGGGGCAGTGCAACCGACCTGGGTGTTCTTCTTTTTATCTGAACGACTCATGTTTCACTCTCCGTATAGTCGGCTCACTGCCTCCTTGGAAGCGGAAGTCAGCGGCCAGGGCAACTTGCAATCCGGACAAACGACCTTGGCTCTGTGCTCGGGAGGAATCTCGCGGCCCCGGGCCAATCTTCGTGACGCGCTTTTGATGATTCTGAGCTCTCATTAGTTGATCGAAAATTCGGAAAAATCTCACCTTTTCTTAAGAATTAATCTTATCTCGATCCAAAGTCAACAGATTAAAGCCTCTCTTTCCTGTCCGGCAACTCGCAGCTCAGGACTGCTCCGGTTCGAGCCGCCCATCTTCATTAATTTTAATCTTTTTTAGCTGGAGGAGTGTCTCGATCTGGGTGACGATCGTCGGATGATCCGGAGACTGGTCCGGACCGATGGTCTGGTCGAGGATCCAGCCAACCAGGCCGGCGCGTTCGCTTCCGATCGTCACGGCGAGTTGCTGCCTGGAGTAGCGCCCTGACATCTGGCTGACGATGCTCAGGATTGCCTTGGCCAGTGGCGGCAGCACGCCACTATCGACTGGCGCCGGCGTTGACGGTGCGCTGGGAGCTGATTTGGCGAGGGCAGGCTGGCGGGGTGGCGCCTGAGTCTTCACCTGAGTCTTGAGTTGATAGTCGCCGTACTGGCCGCGCGCGACTTGTAACTCGTAGAGGAGAAGCGTAAAGACAACATCGAGCGCGGCATAGCGAAGCTGTTCCGGGCGGAGTGGCCGCACGCTCCAATCCCCGCGCTGTTCGGTCTTGTCGAGCGCTATTCCCAGATGGCGGTCAACCAGATCCTTCAGCGAGCAACCTTTCTCGCCACTTCTTCGTGCCGCGAGCATGGTGTCGTGAACCGGCGAGGTCCGAATTCCGTAGTGGCGCTCGAGTTTGACCGCATCAAACCCGGCGTTATGAATGGCCTTAATCTGCAACCCCATCTCTAATTGACGCCGTAACGGTTCGGGCGGCGCGGTGGCGAGCGTGTCAAAGATGGCGACGGTAATCTGCGTCTCTTCCCGAAAGCCGATCTGGATGATCGAGATGCGCTCCTCATCGCGGTTCCACCAGTTGATGGTCTCGATATCGAGCGCGAGAACACTGGCCGCGGTCAACCGTGGCGCCAGCTGGTTGAACGCCTCATCAGTATCGATCAATTGGATATCGTATGGAGTCACGTACGTGGAGTCCTGAAATGCTGTCACAGTGCCATTATACGCATCAAGACGCCGCCATAAAAATAGGGGAGCAGCCATTGGCCGCTCCCCTCCGACTCCACGTTGTGTGGAGACTTCCAACTTTCGTTAGAAGTTGATGCGTCCCGACACCTGCACCACGCGGGCGCCGACCGTCAACCCGGTAATACGACCAAACTGAGCGCTGTTGACGCTCTGGTCACCGAAGAAGAAGACCGGGGTGTTGAGGAAGTTGAACATATCACCGCGCAGTTCAAAACGAATCCGCTCCGTGATCGCGAAACGCTTGAAGATCGAGAGATCGTTGCCCCAGACAGAGGGTCCGTCAAACTGGAGCCGCTGGAGGGTACCGATCTGCTCGTTGAGCGGGTTGAAGAAGACCTGCCCGGTGAAGGCCGCCGTGTTGTTGAGGTTGTCAGCGCCGACAGCGCGACCCGTGGCCGTATCGATCACCGCCGGATCGATGTAGAAGACCTGACCATTTGGCAGCTTGCGGATGCCAAAAAGATCCTTGATCTGGTCACGGTTGAGGGGCGAGCTGGCTGGGTTGCCAGCCGCGCGTCCGCTGCGGTTGAAGGTCGCCCGCTGCGAAAGGATCGAGAAGGGCGAGCCGCTCTGCCAACGCAGAATCATGCTCAGCTGCCAACCACCAACCGCCGCATCGAGCACGCGGCCAGCGCTGCCGAAGAACTTCCGGCCCTTGCCAAACGGAAGCTCATAAAGAATGTTGCTGTTGATGATGTGGGTGACGTCGAAGTCGGCACGCGTCTTCTCGAGCTCGGGCCGGGCATTGTCGAGGAACGGCTCGAGTCGCGCCTGCGAGGTTCCGGCCGAGTTGGCCAGCGCCTTGCTGAACGTGTAGTTCATCTGTCCGAAGATGCCGTTGCGGAGACGACGACGCGCCTCGAACTGGAATGAATGGTAGTCGCTTGTTCCACCATTGACGATCAGGTTCGACGCATAGATGCCCGGATTGGGCAGGAAGAGGCCGTTTGAACCAGCCACCCGGCTGCTGACATAGAAGTCGGCCAGACCGGCCGGCTGCCCCTGCTGGATGAGCGCCCGCACCGTCGCGTTGTTGAGCAGAGCGGCTGTCGCTCCCGCCCCACCGATGTTCGGGAGGAGGTTGAGCTGCTGGCTGCCCGGAAGCGCAGAATTGAAGTTCGGATTGAAGGCTCCCGATGAGGAGAGCGCCAGGAACCCGTTGTTGCGGGCAATGCGGAAATCGTCGAGGAAGGACTTGTTGATACCCGCGTTGATCTGGTTGAGGTCGATACCACGCCAGATATCCCGGCCGAGGGTGCTCACATAACGTCCCTCGATCGCGAAATCCTTGAACCAGCCACCCAGCTCACGCGAGATACCAAAGGTGATCTGGTGGATATAGGGCTGACGGAGGTTCGGATCGACGTGCGAGGCGACACTCGTCGGCGAGAGCGCCAGCTGATCCGCGTAGTTCCGCGGCACCTTGAAGGTGACCGTCGGCTGCGGGATCCCCTGTGAAAAACGGGTGTACTGATTGACCAGCGCTGCCGAAGCAGTCAGACCGGAGTTGTTGAGGAAGGCATTGCGAACGACGGTCATCGCCTCTTCGTTGACGAACGACATGGTGTAGCCGCCACGCACCGAGGTCTTGCCATCCTTGAACGGATCCCAGGCAAACCCGGCCGTCGGGCCGAAGTTATTGCGATCCTTGCCGTAGATGCCGCCATTGACGAAATTGACGACCCCATTCGGATCGAGGAGCGCGCGACGAACGTCCCCGCCATTCACCTGCGGAACGAGACCGAGGTTGTTGGCCTCCCGGACCGGGCTGAAGTACTCCCACTTCAGGCCGTAACGAATCGTCAGGTTCGAGCGCATGCGCCAGTTGTCCTGGAAGTAGAAGGCCCAGTTGTCGAGAATAAGGTTCTTCTCTTCAGGAATGCCCGGAACGAAGCCCGAGGTCTGGTTGCGAACCTGGAAGGTCTGGTTGACCGAAGCGATGATTCCGCCCAGGAAGGAGGCCAGCGCGTTGGCGTTGGCCAGATCGGTCGGCTGAATCCGCTGCCCGGTCGGGTTGCCCGCATCCTGCGGGAAGACGTTGGCGTTCAGCTGGACATTGGCCGGCGCGGCGGCGCTGAAGCCAAAGTTGACCGTCGGAAACTGACCGGCAAAGTTGTACGGACGAACGCGAATCTGCTGGAGGCTTCCGCCGAACTGCATCGAGTGGTCGCCAAGGGTCAGCGAGGCGTTGTCGATGAACTGACGGGTCCGCGTGTCACGCCCCTGCGGCAGGAAGGTCACCTGACGGCTGGTGATGAACGGCACACTCAGGATCGCTCCACCGTAATCAACATCAGTGTTGAAGGCGACCGGCGCAAGGTTGGCACCAACGCGAAGCTCGTTCTGGAACTTGGCCGTGGTCCAGCGCCAGGCGCCGACGAAGAACTTGACCGTCGACTCGGTGAAGACCTTCGGACGCGCGTTGATCGCATCGAGATCCGTCCGGTCGTCGGTCTCTCTGAACCACTGGAACGAGCCCTCGAACTTGTGGGCATCGGTCATGTTGTAGTCGAGACGCGCCTGATACTGGTTACGATCGTTCAGATCCTGCTGGTTGAAACGATAACCAGCCGTGTTGAGAAGCCGGCTGCTGGTCGAGTTGCCGACGTCGAAGTTGTTGACCCGCGCCGCAGTGGGGGTCTGATCGAGGATCAGACTCTTGATCTTCGGATCGATCGTCAGGCCGACGAGCTGCAGGACGTTGACCGACTGAATAGTGTTGTCGGTTGGCCGGATATACTTGAAGACTCCGTTGAGAAAGTCATTGTTGACCGGGATGGTGTTGTTCTGGGTGGTCGCCGTCGACTGGCGGAAGCCCTCATATGAAGCAAAGAAGAAGAGCTTATTCTTGAAGATCGGGCCGCTGACATTTCCACCAAACTGATTCCGGTTGAGGAAGGGTCGGGCGACTGGCTGCGGACGAGCCGCATTGTTGAACCAGCTGTTGGCGGCGAGAGCCGAGTTGCGGTTGAACTCGTAGAGGGTGCCGTGAAGCTCATTTCCACCCGACGGGGTGATCAGCTTGACCTGCGACGACCCGCCGGCGCTGTCCGCTCCCTGGTTGGTCGTGGTGATGGTAAATTCACCGATCGTGTCGGCCGTGGGCCGGTTCGGGACGAAGTCGAGTGAATTGGTCCGAATGAAGTTGTCCTGGATGTTGATGCCATCCTGCGTCACCTGCGTCCACGAGGGGCGGCCACCATTGATCGCCGTCGTGGTTCGATTGGTGATGCCGGGGACTCCCGCCTGGAGACGGATCAGCTCGATCGGGTTACGACCATTGAGCGGAAGATCGATGATCTGGCGCTTCGCTACCGTGTTGCTGACCTCGGGTGAGGAGGTGTTGACAATATCCGCGCCAGCCTGCACCGTCACGGTCTCGGAAGTCTCGCCGACCTCCATGATCACCGAGAGGGAGTAGTCCTGTCCCGGATCGACCTTTGTCTCGGTGAAGGTGCGGGTCTTGAACCCCTTCGCCTCGATCTTCACCGTGTAGTTGCCCGGCTGAAGCTGGGCGAAGAAGAAGGCGCCTTCTCCGGTGCTGGCCAGACTCTGCTGCTGACCGGTGGCTTCATTGGTGACGCTGACGGTGGCTCCGGAAACCACTGCTCCAGTCTGATCGACAATCGTTCCGACGATGCGCCCCAGAGGATTCTGGGCCAATACGATGCCGGAAAGAAGGAGCAGACCGAACAATGAAATCGCCAAGTTTACGACTCTTTTCATCGATAATCTCCTTGAATCCTGGTGTTGGACCCCCTGCTGAAGGTCCAGGAAAAATTGACTAATGGGGAAAGTCAATATTTTTATTCTGACGCTATAATCCAGCCACGGTCGTTTCGATGACGACCGCCGTTAAGATCTCTTTTTGTGATAATCAGGTCTCTAATTGCTCGATCTGAATGGACAGTCGGTCGATCTTCATCCCGTGTGCAGCCCAAATCCAGATGAATAAATTAGAACCTTTTCATGCAAGTTTAATGCCTTAAAC
>JBEAVZ010000300.1:0-3073 GCA_041160645.1 Acidobacteriota bacterium | reverse complement strand
GTTCAGAGGTCCTCGAATGGCTGCTCGAGTACGATGCTCCCTTTGGGATCGTCGGCGAGATTCGGCTCCCGGAGATGATCGAGTCGACTCGCCTCGGCGCGGACCAGTTGCGGCTGACGGTGCGGGGCGGCGATCCGCTGGCGGCCGCGCCACGGATCGACCTGGAGAGCCTTGGCTCCCGCACGCTCTTTGTCCGTGAGAAGGGATCGAGCACCCGGGCGGTCGTCGAGGGGCATTTTGGGGAAGAGTTGAAACGATTTGCGCGGGTGGTCGAGATCCCGAGCACTGAGGCGATCAAGCAGGCCGTGGTCGCCGGGCTGGGAGTCGCCTTTCTCTCCTCGTGGTCCTGCCGGCTCGAGGAGCGTCTGGAGATTCTTGCGCCGACTCGTGACCGGCGGTGGCGGAAGACGCGCCGCTTCTACCTCGTCAAGCGGCGGGATCGAGAGCTGATGGGCGCGGCGGCGGCGCTCTGGGCAGAACTCGCCCGGCCCGCCCAGCGCAGTCCGCGCGATGAGGAATGAAGACCCGGGGAATCTGTTGGTTTGCCCGGTGCGCGACGGGACGGTCTGGCGCGTCTGACCGTAGTCAGACGCGCTTCCCGGAAGGTCGCCCACTGGCCGGAAGCGGATCGGTGGGGACAGATCGGTGGCCGCTCACCGGCCAGTTCATCAGGCCTTGATCGAGGCGAGCAGGCCGCGCGTGTAGCCGATCGACTCAGCGAGGCCGGGCACCGGATCCTTGCCATCCTTCTCGTACTCGAAGCCGACCAGGCCCTGGTACTTGATCTTCACCAGCGCGGAGAGGATTGAGTGGAGATCGAGGATGCCGCGTCCCGACTCGATCGGGGTGTTGCGCGGACCGAGGGCGTAGATGTCCTTCATGTGCAGATCGTAGAGCCGCTCTTTGCACTTGATGATCGACTCGGCCGGATCGACACCAGCCCGCGCGGTGTGGCCGACATCGATGCAGAGACCGATCCGCTTGTCATACTTCTCGACTGCGTTCATTACATCGTAGGGGGAGGGGAACTGCTTGTCCTCGGGGCCGTGATTGTGGATTGCGAGCCGAATGTCGAACTCTTTGACCAGCTTGTCGAGGACCGGAACGAGCTGCTTCTCCGGCGCGCAGACCATTGTCCTGACGCCGACGTCACGGGCATACTCGAAGGCTTTGCGGATCTCGGCCTCGTCGCCCCGCAGCCCGACGTTGCCGACGCTGAGCGCCGTCAGACCGGCATCCTTGAACATCTGCGCCCGCAGCTTGCGCTCTTCCGGAGTGTGGGAGAGGTCGATGTGGTTCTTGACGTTCTTGATCGAGACGTACTCGAGGCCGACGCGTTTGACCGCTTTGATCGCCTCCTCGATCGGCAGTTCGCGCAGCGTGTAGGTCGCGACACCGATCTTCAGTCCACGCCAGGGATTGGTCGCCGCGGTTTTTCCGTCCCGGCCGGACTGTGGCGCGGCGGCGTTACCGGTCAGTTGATGGAGCGGCCAGGCAGCGGCAGCCAGCGCCCCGGCAGTCAGAAGTTCCCTTCGATTCATAGCTTCATGCCTCACTAGGTTCAATTAAGTTTACATACGGTGCTGGTAAGCGAATGGACTGAAAATAGCTCAGGTGTTACGGAAGATCAAGACTGGCCTGACCGACCAGTCTGGGATTTGCTGAAGCCAGTCCGGGATTTGCTGAGGGAGGATAACCGGCGGTTCCCTTGACAGATCCGCGCAGGGAAACGATAAATACCCCGACTCTCAGGAAAGGTGGCATATCGTGGCAGACGAGAAACTGACTGACCGATCGATCTTCGAGGTCGTCACCAGGCAGCCCGGACCGGCCGGGCAGCTGCCGTTGACGGCGGCGGATCTTCTGGAGCGGCCCAGTGGGGACCTCTTTGGCTGGAGCCAGAATGTCGGAATGGGCTGGAAACCAGAGCGGCTGGGGGGGCCGGAGGCCCTCATCCTCAGCACGCTCGGCGGGCTGCGGAGTGATGATGGCACGCCGCTGGCGCTGGGCTACCACACTGGCCACTGGGAGGTTGGGTTGCTGGTGCGGGAAGCGGCTGAGGAGCTGCGTCGTCGTGACTGGATTCCTTTTGCCGGTTACTGCACCGACCCGTGCGATGGTCGTTCGCAGGGCACGACCGGGATGTTCGACAGCCTGCCCTACCGCAATGATGCGGCGATCGTTCTGCGCCGGCTTGTCCGCTCGCTGCCGACCCGCCAGGGGGTGATTGGCGTCGCGACCTGCGACAAGGGACTGCCGGCAATGATGATGGCCCTCGCTGGCTGCCGGCGGCTGCCGGTCGTCATTGTCCCGGGGGGAGTGACCCTCCCGGCGAGTGACGGCGAGGATGCCGGCAAGGCGCAGACGATCGGCGCCCGTTTCGCCAATGGCCAGATCACCCTCGAGGAGGCGGCGGAGATCGGCTGCCGGACCTGTGCCTCCCCGGGCGGAGGCTGCCAGTTTCTTGGGACGGCGGCCACCGCCCAGGTGATCGCCGAGGCGCTCGGGCTCGCCGTGCCGCACAGCGCCCTTGCTCCATCGGGCCAGCCGATCTGGCTCGACGTCGCCCGTCGCTCGGTGGCGGCCTTGATCGATCAGCGCGGGCAGGGACTCGAGTCCCGCTTTGTCCTCACTCCGGCCGCCTTTCGCAACGCGATGGCCGTCCATTCGGCCTGCGGAGGGTCGACCAATCTGCTCATCCATATTCCCGCCATCGCCGCCGCGGCTGGGCTTGCGCCGCCGACGATCGCCGAGTGGACGGCCATCAATCGCCGGGTTCCCCGCCTTGTCGACGCGCTTCCCAATGGACCGCATCCGACGATCCGGGTCTTTCTCGCCGGCGGAGTTCCGGAGGTCATGCTCCACCTGCGCGAGCTGGGTTTGCTCGATGGCGCGGCCCTGACGGCCCACGGCCAGCCACTCGACCAGATGCTCGATGAGTGGGAAGGCTCGGAGCGCCGCCGGCTGCTGCGGGAGAGGCTGCGCGAGCAGGACGGAATCGATCCCGATGACGTGATCATGGCGCCGGCGCGCGCGCGTTCACGCGGCCTGACCAGCACGGTCACCTTTCTGC
>JBEAVZ010000283.1:0-4271 GCA_041160645.1 Acidobacteriota bacterium | reverse complement strand
TATCTGGGCAGGGGTCGTTTCCGGGTTGTTGAAGTCGATTCCCTTGTAGCCGTTGAGCTGTAGTTCGATGAAGCCGGGCAGGAGCAGATCCTGGGCATCTCCCGCGACCTGTTCAAGGCTGGTGATGCGGCCTGCCGCGACGCCAATCTCCACCGTTTCACCATTGAGTAGTTTTCCCCGAATCATCATCTTGGTTTAAGCTCCGATCCGTGTAATCCAGTAGCCAAGCAGCAGAAGGAGCGCCACCCAGAGCCAAGCCAGACCAAAACCGATCAGATCGAGCCGGTAGCGGCGGTAGGTCAGCCGGCCCCGCAGGCGGAGCAGGTCGACGATCAGCAGCGAGTGGCCCTCCTCCTCGAGCTTTGAGGCGGGGAGCGGAGCCTGCGGATCGTCGAGTTGTTTGAGATTATCCTCTTCGCCGACCGGGGTGTGGAGCAGGCCGTAGAAGCGGCGCAACCGCTCTTCGGGGACCGGGGGCGTGAAGAGGCTGACGAGGATGGTCGCGGCAAAGGAGATGGCGAGGGAGATCAGCAACTGCGGTCCCTTCGGCCAGTGGAGAAGGCTGCCGGCCGCGACGAAGGTTGCTATTCCAAGAATGATCCCCGCCCAGGCTCCGTGGCTGTTGGCGCGGCGCCAGATGATGGCCACCCACATCGGCACGCCAACAAAGGCCATCATCTCCACAAAGTGGATGGTCGCTGAGATAACGGTCGGAATGTAGAGGGCGATGAGGAGGCTACCGACGGTAATGATCGCCGAGACGATGCGGCCCACCGTCAGGTAGTGGGAATCATCGGCCGCCGGGCGAAGGTAGCGCTGGTAGAGATTGCGAGTGAAGAGGGCGGAGCCGGCGATCATAAACGACGCACAGGAGGCGATGACGGTGGCGATGATCGCGGCGATCATCAGTCCGATCAGCCCTTCGGGGAGCAGCAACTTGACCATGGCCCCAAAGGCCAGCTCACGCTTCGCGTCGAGATCGGCCTTTGGGAGCGCCCCAGTGACGACGAGGGCGGCGGCAAAGAGGCCGGCCAGCGCCCAGCCGATGGTGCAGAGCCGCTTGATGAAGTTGCCGTAAGTCCAGCCCACCCGGCAGTTCATCTCGGTCTTGCCGCTCCCGGCCACGGCCATGTGGTGGGGCTGGGCGACGATCCCCACCAGGCCGCTGAAGACGAGCATGGCGATGGTGAAGAGCGTCAGCTCCTTCGGCGCGATCAGTGAGAACATTTGCGGGGCGTCAGCGAGGGTCCGGTGGAGTCCGGAAAAACCGCCCACGGCCTCGAGGCCGAAGGGGATCAGGACAAAGGAGAGGATCAGGATGAAGATCCCCTGGATGAAGTCGGTCATGACGGTCGCGACGAGGCCGCCCGCGACTCCAAAGATGACGAAGAGGATCGTCACTCCCCAGATGATCCAGTTTTCGGGCAGCGCGGTGATCGCCGTGATCGTGGTCGCCGCGCCCTTGATGATCGTGCCCTGCCAGAGCATGAACATATAGAGGGCAAAGAGCGAATAGGCGAAACCGAGCGATTTACTGAACCGCTCCTCGAAGAAGTCGGCGGTCGTCACGTAACGCATTCGCCGGAAGATCGGTGAAAGAAGCCAGAAGAAAGGCGTTGAGAAGATCCACATCCACTGGTACCAGATGCCGGCCATGCCAATCTGGTAGGAGGCGCCGGCGACGCCGATCGCGTAGTCGGCCCGCGTGCCGGTGGTGAGGGCCTGGGCGATCATGAGCGCTTTGCCAAAACCGCGATTGCCCATGAAGAATCCACCGGTGTCCCGCACTCGACGCGAAACGTAGAGTCCGAAGAGGGTGATTCCGACCAGGTAGACAATGATTACTACCAGGTCCAGCTTCGATATTCCAAACATAGCTTCTGTTCCTTTGTGACGCCAGGTTTTCTCTCATTCAAGAAGAATTGGGCGCAGTATAGCAGAATCGATCCGACTACTCACGAGTGATCGGATCAGAGGATGGAAATGGCGCCATATTTCTGCCGGGGATTATTCTGCGACAAATTGTCATTGATAAACCAATTTCGCGACACGATTTCTCACTCGCCCGGGTTAAAATACGAGCATGGAATTTTCAGAAACATTGAGACTGGCACTGGCCTCGATCTGGGCCCAGAAACTGCGGTCGGCGCTGACCCTGCTTGGAATGATCATTGGGGTCACCGCGGTCGTCATTATCGTTTCGCTGATTCAGGGCTTCAATCGATATGTCGACGAAAAGATCGCCGGGATCGGGGCGAAATCGTTCAGTGTGCGCCGCTTTGGTTTTGATGACTGGCGGACCACCGACACGATTGCCGAGGCACAGCGGCGCAACAAAGAGATCACCTTCGAGGATCTCGAGTATCTGCGGGAGCGGTCGACCCAGATCGGCCTGATCGGCGGCAAGGCCAACGGGACGCCATCGCAGGTCCGCTACGGCAACGAGACCATGGACTCGGTCTTTGTTGACGGGCTGACGGCCAACATCCTCGACATCGAGAAGATCGAAGTCGCCGAGGGGCGCTTCTTCTCCGGAGCCGACGATCTCTCATCCCAGAATATCGCCTTCCTCGGGGCAGATGTGGCCAGCAAGCTCTTTCCCAATTCGAGCGCGGTCGGCCAGGAGATCTCCATTCGCGGCATGCCCTACCGGGTGATCGGGGTGGCCGTCGCCAAGGGAACGGTCTTTGGCCGTCCCCAGGATATCTTTATCAACCTGCCGCTGCGCACCTACGTCAAAAATTTTGGCCCGCCGGTTCGCCAGCGCGGATTCTATGTTGTGGCGACGGCAAAAGATGACAATCGCTTCAGTGAAGCGGTTGAGGAGACGCGATCGCTGATGCGGGTGCGGCGTGGGCTGACCTATCAGGAGAAGGACAATTTTGGGGTCAATACTCCTGATGCGATCATGGGGATTCGGGACCGGATTCTCGGGCCGATCTTCATTGCCGCCATCGCGGTGCCGGGAATAGCCCTCGTCGTTGGCGGGATCGTCATCATGAACATCATGCTGGTCAGCGTCACCGAGCGGACCAAGGAGATCGGCATCCGCAAGAGCCTCGGGGCCCGGCGGCGGGATATCCTGCGCCAGTTCCTGATCGAAGCGATCACCCTTTCAGCGATTGGGGGAGCCGTCGGGGTCTTCATTGCCTGGATGGCCGGACGGATCATCTCGGCGATCTTCTTCCAGACCTACCTTTCAGCTACGGCGGTGGTGGTGGCCGTGGGGATCTCGGGGCTCGTCGGGGTTCTCTCCGGGCTGCTGCCGGCCCGCAAGGCCGCCCTGCTCGACCCGATTGTCGCCCTCAGAGCGGAGTAACCAGATGAAACTGATACGCAGTGATATCTATGAAAATCTGAAGATGGCGATCGACACGTTGCGATCGAACAAGCTTCGCTCATTCCTGACCGTGCTCGGCGTGGTGATCGGCGTGGTGACGGTCATGGCGATCGCCTCGATCATCAGCGGAATCGACTATGCGGTCACCAAACAGATCGAATCATTCGGCACCAACTCGATCTTCATCACCAAGTTCGAATCCGGTGTCCGCTTCGGTCCGCCAAGCCGGGAGGAGCGGATGCGGAAGAGCCTGACGTATGAGGACGCGCTGGCGATCGCTGAGTTGCCGGCGATTGCCCAGGCCGTCCCGTTGCTCAACATCACCAACGACTACTTTGGACGGAAGATCTCGGTCAAGGCCATGGGCAAGGAGTCGGCGGCGGTCAATCTCCAGGGCACCCTCGCCGAATACGAGAATACGGGAATCTGGGTCATCTCTGCCGGCCGCTTCTTCACCAAGTCCGAGAACGATAGCCGGGATACGGTCTGTGTGATTGGGGCGACGATTGCCGAGCAGTACTTTCCGCAGATGAATCCGCTCGACAAGCTGCTGACGATTGGCGGGCGCGAGTTTCGCGTCGTCGGGGTGCTGGAGAAGCGTGAACAGCTCTTTGGCGGCGGAGAGGGGAGCAACGACGAGAACAATGTCATCTTCCTCCCCTACTCGGTGGCGCTCAAGTTGAAGCCAAATGCCGAGGATGTCTTCATCCTCGCCGTCGCCCAGGCCGGCTATCTGCGGCAGGGTATCGATCAGGTGACCGAGTTGCTGCGGGTCCGGCGGCAGGTGCCGCTCGATAAACCGAACAGCTTTGGCATCTCGACGGCCGACTCGATTATCGACACCTTTCGCTCGATCACCTTTGGCGTGGCGGTCGCGATGATTGCCATCTCTTCGGTGGGGCTCATGGTCGGTGGGATTGGAGTCATGAAT
>JBEAVZ010000258.1:0-4812 GCA_041160645.1 Acidobacteriota bacterium | reverse complement strand
GAGTAGTGGACATAGGGGCATGTCCCGTCCATGATCCGCAGACCGCGCGCCTTGAGTTCTTCATAGGCCTGCGGGGCGACCCCGTGGGCGCGAATAATGACCGTCCCGGTCGCCGGAAGCGACTGCTCATCGGCGACGGCGATGCCATCACGCTCGAGCCGTTCGATCTCCTGCGAATTGTGGATGAGTGGTCCGAGCGTGACGACTGGCAACGAAGGGGCCTTCTCGAGGGCCCGGTAGGCCATATCGACCGCCCTTTTGACCCCCATACAGAAACCTAAACTGTCGGCGAGGACTATCTCCATACGCGCTGCTCCTCCTTAAAATGGGCTGATCCGGTGGTGACCCAAGACTCACCGTGGACCAACTTTGGCCTGAACTGATCCGGCGCCAGTCTGATCTTAAAGTTTGAACAAGAATTGAATCTACCGGCCCCGCCAATCGCTTGTCAAGGTGGTCTCCGGCCGACCATCACGCCCGGCCAGCCCGGGTAGGGGGAGTGCAGAGCGGGACAATCAGGGTGAGCGCAGAAATCGCTTGACCTCGACATCACGGAGGTGGCGAAATTCACCCGGCTTGAGGGTTTCGTGGCGAAGAAAGCCGATGGCGACCCGGTGGAGCTTGAGCACGGAGTGGCCGATCGAGTCGAACATTTTGCGGATCTGCTGATTGCGCCCCTCGAAGAGGGTGACCTTAAACCAGGCATTGGACGTGCTCTCCTCGAGCAGTTCGATCTTCGCCGGGGCGGTGCGCACCCCATCGATAAAGACGCCGCGTTCAAGCTGGAGAAGCTGCTGCTGGCCGGGACGGCCCTTCACCTTGACGTGATAGACTTTGGCCACCTTGCGCGAGGCGTGGGCGATCGCCTGGGTGAAATTGCCGTCATTGGTCAGCAGCAGAAGGCCTTCGGTATTGAAATCGAGGCGGCCAACCGGGTGGACCTTCCGACCGATTGGGCCGAGAAGATCGATGACGAGCGGACGCCGCTGCGGATCGGAGCGGCTGGTCAGAAAGCCGACCGGTTTATTGAGAAGAATATAGATCTTCTCCTGGCGGTCGAGCAGTGGGTTGATCAGCTTGCCCTGGACCTTGATGTGATCCCTGGCCGGATCGGCCTTGGTCCCGGGTTCAGTGACGATCTGACCATTGACGGTAACGAGACCGGCGGCAATCATCTCCTCGGCCTTGCGGCGCGAGGCGATTCCGGCGGCAGAGATGATCTTCTGGATTCTTTCCTGCATGGGGATTCCGCTTAGTGGCGATGGTGGGTGAGGAGCGACATGGCCTCGCTGCGGGTCCGCTCATCCTCGCGAAAGATGCCGCGGTGGGCGGCGGTAATCGTCGTCGCTCCATGCTTCTTGATTCCGCGCATGACCATGCAGAGGTGCACCGCTTCGATGACCACCATGACCCCGCGCGGCTTCAGTTCCCCGTCGTGGAGCGCTTCGGCAATCTGGGTAGTGAGGCGTTCCTGAACCTGCGGACGCCGGGAGAAGACATCAGCAATCCGGGCCAGCTTCGAGAGACCGATGATCCGCCCCTCCTCGGGGATGTAGGCGATGTGGGCCACTCCGGTAAAGGGAATGAGGTGGTGCTCGCAGATCGAGTAGATCGGGATGTCGCGGACCATGACGATCTCGTCGTGTCGCTCGTCGGGAATGACCTTTATTTCGGCCTGGACATCCTCATAGAGTCCGCCACAGAGCTCCTCATACATCTCGGCGACCCGGTGCGGGGTCTCGACGATTCCCGGTCGGGCAAGATCCTCACCGATCCCTTCGAGGATGAGGCGAACGCCGGCGGCGATCTTCTCCAGATCGATTTTTGGCTTATCTGTCATAGATTCCCATTATGGGTAAGAGGAGGCTGATCGCGCAAGTTGAAAGGCTCCGGATCGATTCGGAGATCCGGGCTTTTGCAAAGTCACTTGTTCACCCGGGGCGGGCGGGTTTCCGGGTCGACAGTCTTGACATTTAAAAATAACGGGCAGAAAGATCGGGTCTTTTTTCCACCGGGGAATGGTTGAATGATGAATAGTTGCATTACAATCGGGGAATCGTTGTAAAAGGACCTGAGCACGTCCCAAAACCTGTTTTCAACGCCGTGGAGATGACCCTTTTCATGGTTTTGGGGTGAATTCAAAAGAGGGTGGTGGATCGCATGGAGACAGTCCATTTGGGAGCGCCAGCAGTGGTCGAACGGCGGGTGGGTGGTGAGTACCCCTACTTCAACCGTGAGCTGAGCTGGATCGAGTTCAACAGTCGTGTCCTTGAAGAGGCGCTCGACCCGAGCCAGCCGTTGATGGAACGACTGAAGTTTCTGTCAATCTTTTCGACCAACCTCGACGAATTCTTCATGGTGCGGATCTCCGGACTGCAGGAGCAGCTGGAGGCCAATCCGCAGCTCCATTCACCGGACGGTCTGACGCCGGCGGTGCAGTTGCGGATGATCTCGGAGCGCTTGCGCAATCTGATCGATCTGCAGATGAAGTGCCTCGAGAGGCAGATTCTGCCAGGGCTGGCCCGCTATGGGATCCGGATCATCCCCCACGCCGAGTTGTCAGAGACGCAGCGGGAGGTCTTGCAGACGCTCTTCAATGAATGGATCTTTCCGGTCCTGACCCCCCTCTCGGTCGATACGAGCCACCCCTTCCCGTACATCTCGAACATCAGCCTCAATCTCGGAATCCTGGTCATCCCGGAGAATCCGCTCGCCGACGAGGAGCTGCGTTTCGCGCGGGTCAAGCTGCCGCCGAATGTGCCGCGGCTGATCCGGGTCGAGGGGGAGGGGTTCGGCTTCGTGCTGCTTGAAGAGGTGGTCGGCGCCCATATCGACAAGCTCTTTCCGGGCATGGAGATTCTCGAGTGCCAGCCATTCCGGATCACCCGTGATGCCGATCTGGAGATCGAAGAGGATGAGGCGGGGGATCTGCTGAAGACCGTCGAGCGGCAGCTGCGCCAGCGACGTTTTGGTTTTGGGGTCCGGCTCGAGGTGGCAGCCGGGATGAGCCAGCGGATGGTCAGGTTGTTGCGCGACTCGCTCGATCTTGGAGATGCCGACGTCTACACGATCGATGGGCTGCTCAACATTCCGGACCTGCTGCCGCTGACCCGGCTGGAGGTTCCGGAGCTGCCGGAGCTGCCAGTGCTTAAGGACGCCCCCTTCAAGCCGGTGGTCCCGGTGGCCTTTCAGCGGTCGGAAGGGATCTTCGAGGCGATCCGGCAGCAGGATCTCCTCGTTCACCACCCATACGACTCTTTCGCCCCGGTCGTCGAATTTTTACGGGAAGCGGCGCGCGACCCGAATGTCCTGGCGATCAAGCAGACTCTCTACCGGGTCGGCAAGGACTCGCCGATCGTCGAGGCGCTGATCGAAGCAGCCGAGAACGGCAAGCAGGTGGCCGTGCTGGTCGAGCTGAAGGCCCGCTTCGACGAGGAGAACAACATTCTCTGGGCGCGGCGGCTGGAGAAGGCCGGAGTCCACGTCGTCTATGGTCTGGTCGGCCTGAAGACTCATGCCAAGATCGCCCTCGTCATTCGTCAGGAGAAGAGTTCGCTCCGCCGTTATGTCCATTTGGGAACCGGCAACTACAATCCGGTCACCTCGCGAATTTACACCGACTTTGGACTCTTCACCGCCGACCCGGACCTCGGGGCTGACGCCTCGGATCTCTTCAACTACCTGACCGGATATTCACGCAAGAATCGCTATCGGAAGCTGCTTGTCTCGCCCGTCAGCCTCCGCAAATCGATGACCGAGATGATTCGTCGCGAGATTCTCCACCACCAGGCGGGACGCCCGGCCGGCATCTCGGCGAAGTTCAACAGTCTGACCGACACGGGGATGATCGACGAGCTCTACCGGGCTTCGAGCGAGGGGGTGCCGATCGATCTGGTCGTCCGGGGAATCTGCTGCCTCCGCCCGGGCATCCCTGGCAAGAGCGAGACGATCCGCGTCGGGAGCCTCGTCGGGCGGTTCCTTGAACACTCGCGGGTCTACCGGTTCGTCAATGGCGGGGCGGAGGAGGTCTACCTGGGCAGCGCCGATCTGATGACCCGCAACCTCGATCGACGGGTCGAGATCATCTTCCCGATCGAGTCGGTGACGCTGCGGGAGAGGATCGTCCGGGAAGCGATCGAGCTGCCGCTGCAGGACAACGTCAAGATGCGTTGGCTGCAGAGTGACGGATCCTACGCCCGCGTCCGCGCTGCCGACGAGAAGCCCTTCAATGCCCAGCAGTACCTGCTCGACCAGGATGAGTGAAATTGCCGGGGAGTGTCCACCTGGCGAACGGTCAGGCCGGCGCGGCCTGACCCGGAGAGACCAGCGATGAAATCGACTTTCAGTTATGCCCTCTTTGTGGCCTTACTGGCGCTGGCCGCGGTCGGGACGATCGCGGCCCAGCCGACAGGCGACCCGCGTTACTATGACCTCGGCGCGCCAGCGCTGACCGATATCTGGGTCGATCCGGTCAACGGGAACGACGGGAACAATGGCTCGGCCCGCGGCCAGGCGCTCCGCACCCTGACGGCGGCTTGGAACCGCATTCCGGCCGGAACGACCCTGAGTGGGTCGGGACGACGGATCATGCTCGCCGCCGGTAACTATCCCGAGGCGTCAATTCCGAACTACCTCGAGCGGCGGTATGGCGCCGCCGCCTTCCCGATCATCTTTCAGAGCGCCGATGGGCGGGGAAAGGCCATTCTGCAGGGAGATCTGAACATCTTCGACTGCCGCTACCTCTACCTGATCGATCTGACGATCCGGCCCGTTCCGGCCGGCGACACGCTCCATTTTGAACAGTGCTACTAC
>JBEAVZ010000174.1:0-3335 GCA_041160645.1 Acidobacteriota bacterium | reverse complement strand
ACCTGTCTGCCGCAGGGTCTGACCAAGATAGAAGCTCGACTCGGGATGGCCTGGCCGCAGCCGGACCGCCGTGCGGAGTGGCTCGAGCGCCTCGCGGTACTCGCCCCTCAACCAGAGCATGACCCCCAGCCGGAAGGCCGCTTCGTGATACTGCGGATCGATCCGCGTCGCCGTACGCAGCTCACTGATCGCCCCGGCCAGGTCGCCGCGCCGTCCGAGCGAATAGGCGAGCGCACTGTGCGCCGCGGCCTGGTTCGGCCGCACGGCGATCGCCCGGCGCAGCATCTCGATCGCCGCCTCGTCGTCGCCACTCTGCTGGCGGGCCACACCTTCCCGGTAGAGCCGCTCTTCCGCACGGCCCTGCGCGGAGACCTCGATCCCCGGCACGCCGACTCCGGCCCCGAGCCAGATCAGCCAGATCAGTTCTATTATCCTGGCGATTCGCAGTTTCATGACTTTGTCACCAGATCACTTTGCCAGATCACTTTTTCTGACGCGGTTCGATCCGCCCTACGCCCTCGCGGATATGAATCAGTTGATCGACCGGCAGATTGCTCAACCGATCGACCGTTCCGCTCGGCCAGTTCACCTCGAGCGTCGTGATCTGCGTGGTCTGGCCGAGCCCAAAATGGAGGCGCGGATCGTTCTGCGAATAGTAGCTCCCGCCGCTCCGCTGGTCGTCAAACTGCGTCTGCCCGTCGGCAGTGATTCTGACCCGGGCTCCCAGACCGGAGCGGTTCGCTTTGACCCCGTGCAGCCGGATCGCGACCCAGTGGTGGTCGCTTCGACCATCGACCCGCAGCAGCGCCGGAGTCGCGTTGACCGGATTGATCACGACATCCATGTCGCCATCATTGTCGTAATCGCCGAAAGCCGCCCCCCGCCCGGCAATCGGCTCCAGCAGCGCCCCGCCAATCTTCTCGGTGATGTCGCGGAAGACGCCATTGCGCAGGTTCTGGTAGAGCACCTTCCGCTGGGCATATCCCGCCTCGTTGTTCAGTTTGGTGACTTCCGGATAGACGTGGCCATTGACCAGCAGGATGTCGCGCCAGCCATCATTGTCGATATCGATGAACCCGCAGCCCCAGCCCAGCCAGCGGGTGTTGAGTCCGATCCCACTTGGAAAGGTCATGTCATCAAAGACCACTCCGCCGAGCTTGGTCCCCAGGTTGCGGTAGAGCGTCGATGTGTCTCCCGAAAAGTTGGTCTTGAAGATGTCGAGCCAGCCATCGCCATCATAGTCGGCCGCCGTGACCCCCATCCCTGCCTGCGGCTTGCCATCTCCACTGTAGGCGGCACCAGCCTCAGCGGCGATATCGGTGAAGGTTCCGTCGTGGTTGTTGCGGTAGAGGGTCGCCGGCGCCGAATCGTTCGCGACGTAGATGTCGGTCCAGCCGTCATTGTCGAAGTCCGACGTCAGCACCCCGAGGCCATAGGTGCCATTCGTGGCCAGGATCCCCGACTTCTCCGACACGTCGCGAAAGACCCCATTCCCCTCGTTGTGGTAGAGGATATTGCGGGCGCCGGTCAGTCCCGGCGGTCCGCAGGCGACCGTCAGGCCCTTGTAGAGGCAGGGGCCGCTCTCCGGCGTGGGCGCCGTCTTCAGATCGAGGTCGATGTAGTTGGCGACGAAGAGGTCGAGCTGACCGTCTTTGTCATAGTCGATGAAAGCGGCGCCCGAACCCCACCGGGTTCGCGTGCCGGCGACACCGGCCTTCTCGGCCAGTTCGCTGAAGGTCCCATTGCCGTTGTTCCGCCAGAGCAGATTCCGACCGTAGTAGGTGACAAAGAGATCCTCGAACCCATCGTTGTCGTAGTCACCGACGCAGACCGCCTGTCCCCAGCCGTTTCGCCCCACTCCGGCCGCTCTGGTCACATCGGTGAAGCTGCCATTGCCGTTGTTGCGGTAGAGCCGCGAAACGGGCGGCTCCGCGCGCCCCGGCCCCTTCGCAAATCCCTCGAGGCGTGTTCCGTTGACGAAGAAGAGGTCGAGCCAGCCGTCGTTGTCATAGTCGATCCAGGCTACCCCGCAGCCGGTCGTCTCGAGCAGATAGCGATTGCGCTGCTCTCCGCCATAGATCGTCCGGTGCGTCAGCCCGGCCTCACCCGCGACATTGACCACCTTGATCGCCGGCACTTCCGGGGCGCTCCCTGTCTGGTGGCGCGCCAGGATCACCGCCGTCAGAATGAGGCAGAGGCTCGCCCCCGTCAGGATTGTCCGTTCCATCATTGCTCTCCTCTTCAGAGTTGGCTCAGGGTTGGTTACCCAACTCCCAGGTTAAACGATAATGAGGAAGCCAGCCCAAGTCAAAACCGGAACGCCGACCGAAATACTCTTTTCGCCGGCTCTGCCAGCTCTGCTCTGATTGATTGTTTATCAGATTGGACAGATCTGCGAAAGGACCGTGTCACCGGCATAAGCTTATCTAATATATTGTAATTGGGGTTATTGTGATTTGGCTTAGCGCGGTGATTTGTAGGTGACAGCGATAGCTGCTTGTTGGAGTGGTTCAATGAGCTGGTCAGCCGGTCAAACGGAGAGGTTGTGGCTCTTGATCGCCAGTTGCGGCGAGGTTTGCATAATAAAGTTCAGACACTCAGCAGCGAGCTGTTCCCGTTGGCGATCGACGAGAGCCCGCTGACCGCGAGGGGCCGCGACAGCGCGTTGTAGTTCAAGCCATCAAACGCCACGGTGGTCGTCGTCGCATTGGGACTGCACGTCGGACCTCCCAGGCCCAGCGCCGCAACGCTCAGCGCCGGGAGGGCCGCGCGATGCCCGCTCTCCAGTCGCACCAGGCTCTCACCGACCAGGTGGTTGTAGACCTCCGGGAACCCGTTGGCGTCCGTCGCGATGGCGATCAGGTACCCCGTCACCCCGGGGTCGAAGTCGCTCGCGAGGAAGCTCGTCGTCTGGTTGGGCGTCAGGGTGATGGTCATATCGGCCACCGAACAGTTCAAGCCATCGACGAAGAAGAAGTGGATGTAAGAACTCCGGACCGGGCTGGTGTTGGTGATCGAGATCCGTGAATCGCTCACCGCCGGATTGGACCCGGAGGCGTAGAGGTTGTAGATCAGCACGCTCCCCGGCTTCTGGGCTGCCGTCTGGCCAAGCACCAACCCCACCGGGTCGCCGGGCCCGGCCGGCGTCGCACTGACCGTCATCGTCGCACTGGGTCCTGGAAATCCATCGACCGTCGAGGTGAGCTGGTACTGCGTTCCATTGCTCGCCACCGGGCTCACCTGCACCACATAAGTGATCGTCACGGTCGTATTGCCGGGAATCGTCCCTGCCCATGTGACCGTCGATGTCGAGGCAGAGGCTGACTGCTTTCGAT
>JBEAVZ010000119.1:0-9254 GCA_041160645.1 Acidobacteriota bacterium | reverse complement strand
GTTGTATTGCATTCCGATAATGTAGGGAAAGGCCGGCTTTCCATCCGCCTCGATGGTCGTAAAATAGGCATACGTCCCATTCGGAAATTCCGGCGTCACCGTAAATCGGCCGTTATACTGGTCGAGGTCTCCTATCCCTGCTGCATACTCATAATCTTCAACATAGCGTCCAAGCGGATAGGTGGTCGAGATGGCTGGTCCGTACTGGTTCGCGCTCAGTGCTGCGGAGAGGCCGGGATGGTGCGCCAGCGCCCAGTCGGGCAGCGAGGTGCGCGCCGTGATGCTCCGCAGACGAAAGCCCGCCTTGATGCGGCGCACTGCGCTGGTCGCGCTCGCTGGGTTGCTGTAACCATACGGGCCGTAGATGGGATGACCATCCAACGACCAGCCAAGAATCGGTGAATGGACCCAGCCACTGCTCTTTTCGCGATAGATCGTCCCCGTCCTTCCGACCCGCACCGTCTCGAGGTTGTCGTTCAACTGGGCGCGCAGGCAGAGCGGCTGGACATGGTGGTGATACTGACCATTGCCTGGCTGATGGCCGAAACAGCGATCGAAGGTCTGTAACTCACCATAATAGGCGTTGCGAATCCAGATCCCATCACCCCGCTGCATCGGGCCGGGCGGCGGTTGTCCAACTACATCCGGGCTTCCACCCCACAGTCCCAACACTAATCCCAGCGTCCGCAGTGCCGCGCCTGTCATCTCTTGCCATCTGCTCTTGTTCATCGATTTCCCACCTCATCGATCCATGATCTCTGTTTCTGACTGGCCAATACTAAGATTTTCACACTTGTGATGCGGGGTGATCGTAAGCCGCGATTGTTAACCGATTGTGGGAAGATATCGGGAGTTTGTAAAGACTTTGTAAATACTGGTCACCTTAACGATAGATTTACAAAAGACCACGTTCAGGAAATATTAGCTTAACAAGCATCGTTTAGCTTGTGACCGTCGACAGCCAAGGTCAACGTGATCGAGGGCTGGTCGACAGTGGAGACGGATTATCGTTGAGTGTCCACCTGACCGCAGTTGGGCACAGATGGAGATAAAGATATGATCAGATTGGCTACAAACTTCAAGCTGGGGTTGGCGACGTTATTCATTGTTGGGGCGATGGTGGCCGGGGTGAGCGCCCAGTGGGGGCAGGCCGGACCGCCAGGACCGCCAAGACCGCCAGGCCCTCCAGGCCAGACTGGGATGTTTGGAGGTCCCGGATTTGGTGGACCAGGATTGCCGCTCCGTGAACTGAACCTGACCGAGGAACAGAAGGCCAAAATCAAGACTATCCAGGAACAGTCGCGGGAAGACGCCCTGGCGGTTCGTGATCAGCTCCGGCAATTCGCTGAACAGCGCCGGGCGATCGTCAATGCCGAAACATTCAATGCGGAGGCGGCACGTGAGCTGGCGACCCGCGAAGCCAGTTTCAACATCGAGCTGAGCGTGAAGCGCATGGAGACGGAGAACTCCATCTACAATGTGCTGACGGCCGAGCAGAAGGCCAAACTGGCTGAGCTGATCCGCAACCGCCAGGCTGGGGGGCCACCGCCGGGCCGCCGTCCCTGATAAAGCTCGATCCGACCTTTCGAGGTCTGATCGCCAACTCCAATCATCGACATCTTGTTACACGCTGCGCGCCGGGAGGTTCCCCTACCTTCCGGCGCGACGTCTGTTGGACGTTGTTTCATCTTTTGCCCGCGCTTTCATCGTCTCCGAAACGGCAGCAGACCTCAATTTGCACCGGCTGAATGCCCGGAGATTCTCCGTGGGAATCGGCAGGGCAGTAAAGTGCATTTTGTGGAATAAATGGGGCGGCTCAGCTCCCTGCACAAGTGGAGAGGTTCTGATGGAGAAGGATAAGAAAAACAGAACGGATGCGGAGCTTCTCAGCTGGACACTGGGTGGTGATATGGAAGCCTTCGGAGCGCTCTATGACCGCTGGAGCGGGACGGTCTATCGTTTTGCCCTGCGTCTGTCCGGTGAGCAGTCGATTGCCGAGGATGTGACCCAGGATCTGTTCGTGGCCCTCCTCAGGGATGGGCACCAGTACGAGGGACGGGGCAAGTTTTCCTCTTATCTCCTGACGATGGCCCGGCATCTCGTCCTCCATCGCTTGCGGAGAGATCGACGTTTCAGTCCGCTCGAAACCGACGACGAGGACTTTGACCAGTATCCAACTGGCCCGGCCGACCTGGCCAACACGGCCCCCGATCCCTGGCAAGACCTGGCGCGGGTCGAGGTTGCGACACGGGTCCGCCAGGCGATCTTTGCTCTTCCGCTCCATTATCGCGAGGTCGTCCTGCTCTGCTATCTCCACGAGCTGAGCTATGCCGAGGCGGCGGAGGTCATCGGCTGCAATATAGGCACGATCTGCTCGCGCCTCTCCCGGGCCCGGGCGCTGCTGGCGCCGCGACTCCGGCTCGATGCCGGTGGCCAGTCCGTCTCCGGAGAGAGGACTGGCGCTGGACCCGAGATGGCTGCAGGCCGCGATGGCAGTTGGGCTGAAACGGTGGTGAGAGATGAGTGAAACCCGATTTGAGAATGAGTTCGAACCGCGACTGCGCGAAGCTGTCGAGCAGCTGGCTGAGCAGGAACGAGAGATTGTGCCTCCCGCCTATCTGCGTCAGCGAGTCATGGCGGAGTTTGTTCAACACCACGCCGCGCCGAGGCCGGCGCATCAGGTACGCCACGTCGATGTCAGTCGGCCACGCCGCTCGCCCTGGAGCTGGCTCATCCCACGGCCACTTATCTTTGCCGCGGTGACGTGTCTCGGCGGCGCCGCTTTGACGACGATCTTTCTGCTCGCCCGGGGTGATCTTCTCAATCAGCGCTCACCCGCAGAGTCGACCCCGCACGAACGGGCCGCGGCTCAGATCTATCCGGGGGAGGGGGCGTCGGCGACCCCGGGCAACCCCGAGGCCGACGAGCTGGCACAGCTCGCTGCCTCATATTTCGCCGCTGACCAGCTGGACGGAATTGACGCCGTGACTCTCTACGACGATCTCCACGACGTCGCTGATTTTGAGTACCTGATCTATATCGATGTACCAACCGATCAGCTGACTCCCGGGGAGACGGTTGACCCATTCAATAATACCGGGATGGCCGAGACTGGGCTGGCGAAGATTGCCGTCGGAGATGACGGCATGGTTCGTGCCATCCAGTATCCGTCCCGGGTGCTGCCAGACTAGGCATCCAACACAATCTTGTTTGACCTGAACTTCAAAAGGAGAAAAAGATGAACCAGAAAGCAATAGTTTTGATGATGGTGCTGGTTGGGCTCGTCTCGAGCCCTCTGTTTGCCCAGGGGCGCCGGACTCCCGGTGTTCGACCGGGCGCGGCGATGATGGCCCGCCAGGCCGAACTGCGGGCTGGCGAGAAGGTCGTCACCGGAGCGCCTTATTCGGCTGTGGCCGTCACCACTCGTGTCCAGACACTCGCCAATGGAACCAAGCTGACTCGCAAAAGCGAGGCAACCATCTACCGCGACTCCGCCGGGCGCATTCGTCGCGAGCAGGCGGCGACCAGGATCAGTCCGCTGGGGCGTGATGTTGAAGTCCCCTCGACCATCTTTATCAGCGATCCGGTTGCCGGGGTGACCTACACCCTCTATCCGGACAAGAAGGTCGGGGTGAAGAGGACCTTCAAGCCGCGGCAGGCTGGTCAGGATGATGAGACACCGGCGACCTCCCGCCGACACGGGGCGGCGCGCAATATGCGTGGCCGGGCTGGAAAGGGCGGCGACCGCCAGGAACAGGATCTCGGTCGGCAGACGATCGAAGGCGTCGAGGTCGTTGGCAAGAAGACGATCGCCACGATTCCGGTTGATCAGATTGGCAATGATCAGCCTATCGAGATCGTCAACGAGCGCTGGGTATCTGCCGACCTCAAGACCGTCGTCAAAAGTCGGCACAGCGATCCCCGTCTGGGCGACAACAGTTTCGATCTGACGCGGATCGATCGTGCCGAGCCCCCGGCCTCACTCTTTACCGTTCCCGAAGGGTACACCATCACCAGCGCCCCCGGGCCGGTCGATGGCCGTCGTGGCGTCCCGCGCCGCCGCTAGGAATGATTCAGGATCCGGTCCCCGCCTGACCAGAATGAGCCGGAACGGACCGGTTCTGGCCGGGAGGGGCCGGCTCGCCAAGTGTCAATGTGTCAAATCGTTGCGTAAAAATTGCGGCGGTGATCATCTTTCTCACCGCATTCTTAGGCGAGCTCCAGGCCCACCCCGGTGGACACGGAGCTCGTTCTCTATCGACGCTTCAGGTCTGGACTGATCGATATACCGGCGCCGAGGTGCACGGCAGTCTGCTCTATGTCGAGCCAGACCAGGTCTTCATCGAACGGAATGACGGGGCGGTGATCGCCTTGAAGCTCGATCGCCTGAGCGATGAGGCTCGTCAACGCGCCAAATCCCACTACCAGGAAACCTTACAGATAAATCACCGCGGAGGGCCGTTGAAGGGTCAGCCAGAACAGCCAGAACGGCCAGAACTGCCAGAACTGCCAGAACTGGCGGATGTGACTTCTACTCCGGGCGTATGGTGGTTGGTCGCCGGATTTCTCGGGCTCGTTCTCCTCATCTGGCGAGGATGGGCTGGCTGGGGCAGGCATAAGTTGGCGCTTCGCGATTGGGTGCTTGCGCAGCAGCGATTGGTCGCCCTCCTCAGTCTGGCGCTCCTCCTGGTCAGCAGCCTTGCGGTGCGGCGTTCGGCCCAGACAGCCAAGCCGGCTGCGGCGGCCCCGTTTGAGGCCTTTGCCCCAAAGGTCCGGACACGCAACGATGCCCAGTATCTTTATGTTGAATCGGATGGACTGCCCGAACACCAGGTCATGGTGGGGATCAAGTCCTGGCAACAGCAAGTCCCGATTGCCCAGCCATACTACAGCGAAAATGCCTGGCGTATTCCCCTCAACCCGGTCGTCGCGGCCACACCGATCTCGGCCCGGACGGCCCTCTTCACCGGAGCCATTGCCCTCGCGGCCAATGGCATTCCAATCTTCAACGCGCTCAACAACCGTGGTGTCGACTCCTACTCGATCGGTGAACTCGACCAGTTTGGAGGCCACTGTGGACGAGCCGATGATTACCATTACCACGCGGCTCCGGTCCACCTCCAGGCTCAGGTTGGAGCCGGTCTCCCCATCGGTTACGCGCTCGATGGCTTTCCGCTCTATGGGCTGAAGGAGCCAGACGGTGCGACCGTCACCGGTCTCGATGAGTTGAATGGACATTATGACAGCGCCGGCAAGTACCATTACCACAGCACCCTCACCTATCCTTACATCAACGGTGGGATGCGTGGAGTCGTGACGGTCAGCAATGATCAGATCGTGCCGCAACCAAAGGCGTGGTCGGTTCGCCCCTTTACTTCGCCGCTCAATGGGGCCACGATCACCGGCTTTGCGGCGCTTGGCGGGCAGAACTGGTCACTCGAGTATAGCCTTAACAATCAGACCTACCGCGTCAATTACGGTATCGACGCCACCGGCAAGTACTACTTCGACTTTATCGATCCGACCGGAGCCAAACGGACCGAGACCTATACCCGCAAGGGAATGGTGACTGGTGTCTCGGCGGCCAGTTACAGCGGCAGCGCCATTGGCGCGGAGAGTATCGTGGCCCTCTTCGGCGCCGGACTGACGACCGCCAGCGCGAGCGCGACGACGACGCCGCTTCCAACGGCCCTGGCCGGGGCGACGGTGCGGGTCGTCGACAGTCTTGGAACCGCCCGGTTGGCGCCGCTCTTCTATGTCTCGCCGACCCAGATCAACTTCGAGATTCCGCCCGGCACGGCCGAGGGGACCGCGGCGGTCTCGATCGGTCCGCCGGGGATGAGCGGAGCATCTTTTACCGGATTCGGCAATCTGGAGGTGGCCCGTGTCGCTCCCGGCCTCTTCACGGCCGATGCCTCAGGCCGCGGCTATCCGGCCGCGCTGGTCTATCGCTATCGTAACGGCGCTTATATTTCGGCCGATCCAGTCGCCCGTTATGATCAGGCAACCAGCCGGGTTGTGGCGGTTCCGGTCGATACCTCACCGGTGACAGATGAACTCTACCTGATCCTTTTTGGCACCGGACTCAGGTATCGCAGTTCGCTCAGCTCGACCACCGCGCAGATTGGCGGTTACGATGCGCAAGTTCTCTATGCCGGCGCCCAGGGCAGTTTTGTCGGCCTTGATCAGCTCAACCTGCGCCTTCCGGCGGCCCTGGCCACTGCCAGCGGCGAGTTCGACGTGACGATCACCGTCGATGGACGGCTCGCCAATACGGTGCGTCTGGCGATTGGTCGTTCGTCGCCAACCTCGCTGACCTGGTCGATGCGCAAGCTTCCCGATACCGGGCAGACTGGCCATTTCGGGACAGGTTTCGGCGAAGACTCCGACTATGTTCTCAATGCTCCGTCCTACAGCAACAATGGAGATGGGACGATCTTTGATCGGGTGACCGGCCTGCAGTGGCAGCAGAGCGACGGTGGCGAGAGGAGCTGGGACGCGGCGCAGAGTTACTGTGACTCGCTCGTCTTCGCTGGTCACGATGACTGGCGAATGCCGCGGCTCCCGGAACTCTTCTCGATCAACCAGCTCAATAATGTCAATCCGGCGCTCGACTCCTCATTTACCCGCACAACCGCCGAGTACTGGTGGAGCACGACGCTCCGTGCCGACGACACCGCGCGTGCCTGGGCGACCAACGCCGGTGGCGGTGCCGGACCACATCCAAAGAGTGAGACGATCAGCGGCGGGGGAACGAAGCGGTTTCACGTTCGTTGTGTGCGAGACGTCGACCCCCCGCTCTCACTTCCCGTCTTTCTTGCCGACAATGGCAACGGAACGGTTACCGATAATCGCGCGGGGCTCGTCTGGCAGCAGGCTGAGATCGTCGATCGTTCCTGGGATGAGGCGATCCGTTATTGTGAAGACCTGGTGCTGGCCGGAGCAGGCGACTGGCGGTTGCCAAGTCTGCGTGAGATTCGGGCGATCAATGATGAGTCGCGGGTCAGGCCCTCGATCGACACCACACTCTTTCCGGGGACGACCGCCGCACCGTTATGGTCATCGACTACGCTCGTCAACCAGACCGCCCGCGCCTGGACGGTCGACTTCACCTTTGGCATCGCTTCATACAATACCAAGACCGATCGCCTGCGACTCCGCTGTGTTCGGGGAGGTCAGAATTGATCACAAGCCATCTGGTTCAGCTTATCGTTATTCAGTTCCTGTCATTGCTGACTTTGTTCGCTCCGGCGCAAATTCCGACCAATTTCGATGGCAACATCATTCTTGGCCGTCCGACCGATCGTCAGGTGACCGTCAACGTTCTGTTCAATTCGGAGCAGGAATCGTTCTTTATTGAATACGGTGACACTGCCGGTTCACTACTCCAGCAGACTCCGCTGCGAACAGGTCTCAAGGGGCGAATCGCCTACGAGGAGCTGGTTGCCGGTCTGGAGCCGAATCGTCGCTATTTCTATCGACTCCGCTTTCGGGGCGCCGGGCAGTCATCATACGGATCGAGCGCCGAATATACTTTTCATACCCAGCGTGCCCCCGGCTCGACCTTCACCTTCACCCTCATCGCCGACTCGCATCTCTTTACCACCCAGCATTGCGACCCTGCACGTTACTCACTTGCGCTGCGCAATGCGCTTGCCGATAACCCGGATTTCCATATCGATCTGGGCGATACTTTCCGCACTGATACACTGACACGTGATCCAGCCGATACAACCTATCAGTTGGTTCTTGATCGGCAGATCGCGCATCGACCCTACTTTGGACTGCTCACCCACTCTGCTCCGCTCTTTCTCGTCCTCGGCAATCACGACTCTGAGTATCTCTTCTACACCAAGCCGGAATCGAACGAGAATCCGAACATTCCGTTCTGGTCGACCAATGCCCGTTTGGCTCTCTTTCCAAATCCCCGCCCCGATGGCTTCTACACCGGAGATCAGGCCCCCCAGCCGGGCGTCGATGGTGGACTGCGCGAGAGTTTCTATGCCTGGGAATGGGGGGACGCGCTCTTCGTGGTTCTCGACCCCTATTGGGAGATGGGGACGCGTGGAGGAACGAGTTGGGAGACGATTCATGGGGACCGGCAGTACGCCTGGTTTCGCCAGACGCTCCGCAATAGCCGGGCAAAGTATAAGTTTGTCTTTGAGCACCATCTGCAAGGCCAGACCCGCGGCGGGATCGAGGTTGCCCCCTTCTTCGAGTGGGGAGGGAAGGATCGGAAAGGTGACAATACCTTTGCCCAGAACCGCCCGGGGTGGGAGAAGCCTTTCCATGACCTGCTGGCCGAGAACAATGTCTCAGTCTATTTCCAGGGGCACGATCATCTCTTCGCCCGGGGCTACTACAACGGTGTCACCTACATCTCGGTGCCCATGCCAGCGGCCGATCCGGATCCGGGCCGTGAATCTTACTTTCCCGGCAATGTTGTTGACGGTAATTTTGATGCATATCCGCAGAGCCTGGTCCTGCCCAACTCTGGCCATGTCCGCGTGACAGTTGGGCCGACGGGCGTAAAAATCGATTACGTAACTGTCAAACTCCCCCGCGATCCCGGAGTTAACCGCACGGTCGCCTACACCGCCCGAATCGGTGATCTGTCCGGACCAGCCGTCGTCTCATCGGCCAATTACGCTGACATCGGGGCCGCGCCGGATTCCCTGATCACCGCTTTCGGCACCCAACTCGCCTCGGCAAGCGCGCCCGCCCGCGTTCTTGTTCGCGACACTTCCGGCGTTGACCGTGAAGCGCGTCTTCTCTACTCATCACCAACCCAGGTCAATTTTCTGATGCCATCAGAGTTGGCAAATGGCCGGGCGACCGTCTCGATCAGCTCCGGAGCGAACCCCGTTCAAATGACTGAGACAATGATCGATCGTGTCGCGCCAGCTCTCTTTACCGCCAATGCCAGTGGGTTGGGAGTCCCGGCGGCCATGGCCATCCGCGTCCGGGCCGATGGGTCGCAGTCCGTCGAACCTGTCTTCAACTGCGGGTCACCAGCCGGAAGTTGCGCGCCCGTCCCGCTCGACCTTGGATCAGATACCGATCAACTCTATCTCGTTCTTTTTGGCACCGGCATACGCCATCTTACCCAGCCGGCTGACCTCGCGCTGCGCATTGGCGGGACGCCCGCCGAGGTCGCCTTTGCTGGCGCCCAGGGAGGCTTCCTGGGGCTCGATCAGATCAATGTCCGCATTCCTCGCGCACTCATCGGGCGCGGCGAAGCGACAGTCATCTTC
>JBEAVZ010000081.1:0-8422 GCA_041160645.1 Acidobacteriota bacterium | reverse complement strand
GCCTTCATATCAAAGATGCCCGGCCCGGTCGCCCGACCGTCAGCATGAATCGAGAAGGGCTTCCGCGCCAGCGTTCCAAGCGGCCAGACGGTGTCAAGATGCCCGATCACCAGTATCCCCGGCTGATCTGACTCTCGGCTCACCTGGTGACCAAAGGGGAAGACGGCCCGCAGATGGGTCCCGGAGCCTGGCTCCGGAAGTAAATCGACCTCCCCGCCGGCATGATCGACCATCCACCGCGCCACAAAATCCGCCAGAACGTTGAGTGGCTGCTCCGCGCCGGATTTCGACTCGTACTCAACCAGCTGCCGAATCAACCCCAGTATCTCGGTCTGCCGCCCGGCATAGATCTCGACCAGTTCGCGCATTCTCCCCCCGTTTTCCGGGCCTTGTCGGCCAGGATATTCTGTCAGAGTCCAGTTTGACTAAAGAAAACGAATCATGCACAATACACTCGTTACTGACAAGTATCGCTTGAGCCGATGGGCCCGTTCCATTATATTCCGCTCAGCTCCGTCTCAACGGGGCTCCTTTACAGGGAATGAAATCGAATGAAGACAGTGGAGGATCAGCTTAGTATGAATAAGTTATCTGCAATCTTTGCGCACGTATTCGCCGTCGGCGCGATGCTGCTTGTTCCATCGATCGCCTTTGCGCAGGACGAGAAGCAGGCTGAACTGGAGCGTAACTTCTACGCTGAGTGCTACACCAAGAAGAACAAGGCCACCTGCCTCCCCCTCGCCTTTGAGCTTGCCGAGAAGTACCCGACCAGCCAGTACGTAAAGTTTGCCCAACAGCAGATCAAAGGCGACCTGAGCGACAAGTTCCAGGGCGCGCTCTCTGCTTTCTACACTGGTCCGGATGCCCCCAAGCTCGAACAACTGATCAAGTCGGCCGAAGAGTACCTGGCCAAGGAGAACGGACAGACGGCGATCGTCTATGTCAACGCCCGGGTCTCGCTCGCCGCAACCTACGGGGTCATGGGCGGAATCTACAAGGATGCCGAGAAGGCCAAGTCCTATGCCGAGAAGGCCCTTCAGCTGATGGCCGAGCCGAAGGCTCCCGAGGGCTGGGATCCGAAGGATTACGAGCCGCTCCGCGACACGGCGCTCGCCCAGCTCAATCAGTTTCTCGGCTACAATATCCTCCAGGGCGAGGGTGACGCTGCCCAGGCGGTTGAGTATCTGAACAAGGCGATCGCCGTCAAGCAGAAAGATGGCCTCGGCTGGAAAGACCCGAACAACTACTGGCTCCGTTCCAACGCCTCATTCAAGCTCTACCAGAAACTCAGCAAGGACTACGCGGCACTGACCGACGAGCAGAAGACCGGCGAAGAGGGCAAGGCGCTCCTCAGCGGGCAGATCAACCCGACGATCGACCGGATGATCTCCGACTACGCCCGGGTGCTCGCCACTGCGACCAATCCGGCGACGCAGTCGCTCAAGGATGCGGCGAAGGAGCAGTTCGACCAGTTCTGGAAGTACCGGACCGGGGCTGCGGATGGCGCCGAGGACTTCATCAAGAAGTTTGAAGCCGATCCGACGATCGCCGATCCGACCGTGCCGGCCAAGGTTGAGACGAATCAGCCAAGCACCGACGCTCCGCCTGTTGGCGCAGCTGGGGCGCCCAAGCTGACGACGGCTGTCAGTGCCGCGACTGGCGAGGCCACACCACAGGCCAAGGGGGCCGCGAGCAGCAAGACCCCGGCCAAGAAGAGCACGGCCCGCCCGGCGACCCGGAAGAGACGCTAGGTGTCCGGCCATAAACCAAAAAAAGACCGCCGCCCCTCCCCCGCGGGTGGGCCGGAAGGTCGGGAAACCAGCGGTGAACGCAAGAAAGCCAGCTCGTCCAACGAGGCTGGCTTTCTTCGCTCATTGCGCCAGATACTCAACAATGTTCTGCCAAGCGGGCGGGCGACCGAGACAAGTGGTCGCAATTATGCCGCAGGATCGGATGAACTGCTCCGTCGTCTCGAAAAAGAGATCGACTACCGGTTCGGCGATCTGCAGCTCCTGCGCCGCGCCATGACCCACCGGTCATTTGCCAATGAACAGCCTCCCCCGCGCCCCCTCCACAACGAGGCGCTCGAATTTCTCGGCGACGCCGTACTCGAATTCCTGATCAGCACCTGGCTCCTCGAGCTCCATCCGACCCTCAGTGAAGGGCACCTCTCGAAGATGCGTGCCTACGCCGTCAGCGCCACCAATCTCCAGAAACACGCCGCGCGCCTGCAGCTCGGCTCCTACCTCCTGCTCAACAAGGGCGAGGAGAAGACGGGCGGTCGCCACAAGGTCGCGCTCCAGGTCGACGCCTACGAGGCCCTCATCGCCGCCATCTATCTGGACGGGGGGATCGTCTCCGCCAGCAATTTCGTCCGCAGAGAATTTTCACAGACCCTCGCGGAGATCGATCCAGCCGACCTGACGCGCATGGACTACAAGACCGCCCTGCAGGAGCTGCTCCAGTCGCGCGGTCTGCCGACCCCGCGTTACGAGGTCCTTGAACGGCAGGGCCCCGAGCATCGCCGCATCTTTCAGGTCGCCCTGAACGTGAAGGGGGTGCGGATGGCCACCGGCGAGGGCACGACCATCAAGGCCGCCCACCAGGAAGCGGCGCGTGAAGCGCTGGCCCTCAAAGATTCGTGGGAGAAGCTTCTCGCTGATAACGATCAGCTCTGACGGACGGGGCCGACGGTCGAGGTCGACTCAGCGGGAAAAGACGACCCGGCCGTTGAAGATGGTCATCTCGACCTTCGTCTGCCTGATCCGCGGCGGATCGATCGTGAAGATATCATCTGAAAGAACGACCAGATCGGCCAGCATCCCCACCCCGATCGTCCCTTTTCTCTTCTCTTCGAATTCGGCATAGGCAGAGCCAGCGGTGAAGGCCCGCACGGCCTCCGCGACCGAGATCTTCTCCGCCGGAATCCAGCCCTCAGGGCGCTTCCCGTCGAGAGTCTGGCGGGTCACGGCCGCGTAGATCCCGAGGAGTGGCTCCATTGGCGCCACAAACCAGTCGGATCCAAAGGCGAGCGTGGCGCCGGCATCGAGCAGCGACCGAAAGGCATAGCTCCCCCGGGCGCGCGCTGGCCCGATCCGATTCTCGGCCCAGCGCCCATCGTCGATGAGGTGATAGGGCTGCATCGAGGCCACGACGCGCTGGACAGCAAAGGCCCGGACCTCTTCCGGGCGCAGATGCTGAGCATGCTCGACTCGAAAACGGCGCTCCCGCGCACCGTGGCGACGGGCCACCTCCCCGAACATTCCGAGAACAATCTGGTTGGCGCGGTCACCAATCGCGTGGATCGCCACTTGAAGTCCGGCCTGGTCGGCTCCGGCGACATTACGAAGCATGCGATCCTCAGGAATCATCTCATCACTCGGCAGACCACTGGTCGAGCGATCATCCTGGTAGGGGTCGAAGAAGAGCGCCGTGGTCGAGCCGAGGGCCCCATCGGCAAAGCCCTTCAACCCGCCAATCCGCAACCTTTCATTGCCAAATGGAGCGCGAATGCCAAGGCGGGCCAGATTCTCCCAGGTCGCGAGCGGCTGGTGCGCATAGACACGGACGGTCAGCTCATCGCTTTCGAGCAGCCTTTGATAAGCCGCGAGCACCGGCGCCGCGGCCGACATATCCTGAACGCTGGTCACGCCATTGGCCGCCGCATAACGGAGAGCGGCCCGGAGAGCCTCGCTCAACTCCTGCGGCGACGGGTCCGGGATAGCGCGGTAGACGAGGCTCATCGCCGCATCCTTGAGAATGCCGGTCGGTTCACCCCGCTCGTCGCGGACAATCATCCCGCCCGGCGGATCGGCCGTCTCGCGCGTGATCCCGGCCAGCTTGAGGGCCAGCGAGTTGGCGAGCGCCATATGACCATCGAGACGATTGAGGAAGACCGGGGTTTGGCTGGTCACCGAATCGATCAATTGGCGCGTCGGCAAGCGGGCCGGACTCCAGTTCTCGTGATCCCAGTTGCCATTGAGCATCCAGCGCCCCGGGGTCATGGTCGCGGCAAACCGCGCGATCCGGTCGCGAAACTCCGCCGCGCTCGGCGCATCGCGCAACTGGACACTCGCCAAGCCCTGTCCGCCATCGGCAAAGTGGACGTGGGCGTCGTTGAATCCCGGCAGGACCCGCCGGCCGGCCAGATCGATCACCCGGGTTTGCCGACCCGCTAACCGCCGCAGCGCGGCCGTCTTCCCAATCGCGACAATCCGGCCCCCCTGACAGGCAACCGCCTCCACCTCACGAATCTTCCCCGCCGCCGCTCCATCCGGCACACCAGTCCAGACCTTCCCGTTGAGCAGCAGCAGGTCGATCTCTCCGGCAATCGCCGGCGCTCCCGGCGACTGGGCTACTCCCGCCAGCTCGATGAGGAGAACCAGGAACAACAACGCTATCTTCATCTTACTTTCCTCTTCCACCCCAGCCCCCTCTCCGCCCGTCGCTCCCGATCTGCTTCGATCGGCAAAGACGGCCTCGGCAAAGACGGGTTAAATGGGTTCAGTGGCCCCCCCGACGGGCATTCAAGTCGACGACCGTCGAGAAGGTTGGGTCTTCAATCTGAATCGTTGAATGAGTCAGCTCAAATCTCGCCGCGAGCAGGGACTGGATCTCCCGCAGAATCCGCCGGCTCTCACTCGCCTCACGAACCACCACGTGGGCAGTCACCGCGTGCCGTCCGGAGGTGATCGTCCAGATATGGAGATCGTGAATCCCCTGAACTCCGGCCACCTCACGCAATGCCTGCTCAACCTCCCGGGCGTCGATGTGCGCGGGGGTCCCTTCAAGGAGGATATTGACCGCCTCGGCCACCAACCGCCACGAATTGAAGACGATCAGGCCGCTGATGAGCAGGCTGAAGAGCGGATCGGCCCAATACCAGCCTTTCCAGACGATCAGCCCACCGGCAATAACCGCCGCCAGTGAGCCCAGCAGATCGCCCACGACGTGCAGAAACGCCCCCCGCATATTGAGATTGCTGTGCCCTTCCCGCGCCAGGAACCAGGCCGCCACCAGGTTGACCAGCAACCCTCCCAGCGACACATACATCAGCAACTCGCCCTTGACCACCTCCTGCACGGCGAAACGGTGCCAGGCTTCGACAACGATAAAGATCGAGAGGGCGATCAGGGTCACCCCGTTCATCAGCGCGGCAAGGATCTCGAGCCGCTGGAGCCCGTAGGTCTTGTGGATCGTCGCCGGACGGGCCGCAAAGCGCATCGCCAACCAGGAGAGGCCAAGCGCCGCCACGTCGGAAAACATATGCCCGGCATCTGAGAGCAGCGCGAGACTGTTGGCCAGATACCCGGCAATCGCCTCGGCAACCAGATAGACGCCGGTCAATCCCAGCACAAACAGCAGCGTTCGCTGGGCCGACAATCGGGAGAGATCGAGGTGATGGTGGTGGCGCCCCCCCTCGCCCGACCGGCCATCCAGCCCCGGCCGGCGCCCGTGGTGGTGCCCGTGGTGGTGCCCGTGGTGATGATCCTGGTGATGATCTTCAGGGTGATCATCCTTGTGCGGTGAACTCCGTGTCACGGTTCGCAATCCTCCCCACCCAAACGGGCCGCCAGACCCATCAATCAGCCAGACCAGACAATCAGATCTGTCGACCTGACCAGAACGAACCGACCTTCAGCTTCAGTAGAGCAGATACGGTCGGCGCTGCTCCCGAAAAAGATCCTCGTCGGCCTGCCAGGAGGCAGCCATCCCTGGCCATCCGACCCCCGACTCGATCTGCTCCCGCAGCACGGTTCCGCCAGCAATCACATCGAATGGCAACCGATCATAGACGTACTCATAAGGCGGATGCTGCCAGGCAAAGCCCTCCGGATAGAGATCGTGAATGGCCTTGATCAGGGCAATTCCAGTCACCACCGGGCGAAAAATCTCACGGTCCGTGACGTGCAGCTGCACTCCGTGGCAGAGCTCGCCAGCATGCTTCTGAAATGTTGGAATGAAGCTGTGGGGGCGAAAGAGGACTCCGGGCAGGCTCTCCCCGTTCAACCGCTCAGCCAGCTGGTAAGAGTCGATATAAGGCGCGCCATTGATCTCAAACGGCCGGGTCGTGCCCCGCCCTTCACTGAACTGACAGCCCTCCACATAGACCGTCCCCGGATAGACCACCGCCGTCTCGAGCGTCGGCATGTTTGGTGAAGGCAGCACCCACGGGGCGTCGGTCTGGTCGAACCAGTACTCCCGTCGATACCCCTCCATCGGCACGACCTGCAGATCACATCCGATCCCAAACTGCTGGTTGAACATGAGGGCCAGCTCACCAACCGTCAGCCCGTGGCGCATCGGAATCGGATACATCCCGACAAACGACTCAGTCCCCGGTCGCAGGAGATCCCCCTCGATCCCCAGACCATTGATCGGATTGGGACGATCGAGAACCACCATCCGCTTTCCATCACGCTTTGCCGCGGCCATCGCCAGCGCCATCGTGTAGATGAAGGTGTAGACCCGCGTCCCGACATCCTGCACATCGAAGACCAACACGTCGACCTCGGCGAGCATCTCCGGGGTTGGCTGCCGCCACTCGCCATAGAGCGACCAGGCCATGACCCCGGTTCGCGCATCGCGAAAGCCCTCCCATTCGATCATATTGTCCTGTGTCTCGCCCCTGATGCCGTGCTGGGGGCCATAGAGGGCGGTCAAATTGATACCCGGATGGCGAAAGAAGAGATCGGCCGCATGCCGAAATTGATGGTCGACGCTCGACGGATTGCAGATCAGGCCGATCCGCGCCCCCTTCAGCCCCTCCACCTCGCGCTCCAGAAAAAGCTCCAATCCCAGCCTGACCCGATTCATCCGATTCATCCGATTCATACGGCCTCCATTTTCTCTCTCGAACTCAACGCGCGCCGTTCCAGAACAGGAAGAAGAGCCCCCCAATGACCACCACGAAGGCGATCAAAAGGAGCCCCAGTCCAAGTCCAATCGGCAGATAATATCTTGACAGCCACGAACCCGGCTCCTTCGTCGCCGGGGGGCGACGATCCTCCGGGCGCAGCTGCCGCCAGCGCTCACTCAGCTTCCGGACCGAGTCGGGATAGGTCTCGACGCTTCGCTCCTGATCCTCTCGCTGCTCCATCGCGCAATCCCCCCTCTTTAAGATCTCTCTTCCTTGCCGTGTCAGTTCTGAGTATCCGTATCACATTTGGCAGTGTCAACAATGTACCCCGGGAAGGCTTTTTATCGCCCCGGCCGGGTGTTGAAAAATTTTCCTGAAAATTTACGGAACTTTCGTGAGGGTGCAGCGTGTAGGTGATCAGAAAAGAACAGATCGTCCGTTTGTCGAGGCAGTTGAACCACTGCCACTGACAATGACCAGGCGAAGGGAACGCCAGGCGGACTCTCCTGATCTATTTCGTGTAAGATTCGCAATAAAGGCTCAGGTGTGTGTGAGGCGCCCTGAGCCTTTCTCCTTTTCTGCGCTCTCTGCTCTTCCGTCCGCACCACATTCCAGACCCGCACCGCATTCCAGAAACAGCACTCCGACGTCTCTGGCCGCCTGACGCATGGCCCGACCGATCCGCCCCCTCACACGGTTCACGAGCCGGCGGAGAATCCTGCCCTCAATTACCGGCCTGAATTTATGGATCCTGAATTTATGGATTATGATCGCATTGGCGGATAAAGTGGGCCAATCGATCTCTGACCGTTGTATACTTGACATAGAGAACGGAATTTATCCGTCCAGGAGGGAATATGAGATACGAAAAGACCAACGAAACGATGAAAATGGCGCGCTGGAACATCTGTTTAACAGCCTTCAGGGCTGGGGCGATGGGCGTCCTCGTCGCCTTGGGGATCCTCGTGCTGACCAGTCTGACTGTCCAGGCCCAGGGGACCAGCAGTCCCGCCAGAAAGCGGGTGTCGGCCGCGACGTCGATCCCGCGGGGGACGCAGATGAAGATCCGCCTCGAGACGACGATCGACACCAAGGAGGCCAAAGATGGCGAGCGCTTCACGGCCACGGTGCTCACGCCAAGCAAATATGCCGACGCGACGATCGTGGGGCATATTGCCAGGGTAAAGTCCTCCGGCAAGGTGACCGGGAAGACCGAACTCTCGCTGGCATTCGACGAGCTGCGCCTGCCTTCCGGGCAGACGCGCCAGATTGCCGCCCAGGTGGTCAAGATCTATGGTGAGAGTTCGGCCAAGGAGGTCGACGAGGAAGGGACGGTCAAGAGTGGCAGTCAGGGTAAGACGACGGCGACGCGGACCGCTGGTGGAGCCGCGATCGGCGCCGTGGTTGGCGCCATTGCCGGTGGCGGGAAGGGCGCCGCGATCGGGGCGGCGGTTGGCGGCGCCGCCGGCGCCGGATCGGTCCTCATCCAGGGCAGCAAAAAGGTCAAGCTCGACCCTGGAACCGAGATCCTTATCCGGACAACGCGCTAGAACCGGCGAGGCA
>JBEAVZ010000048.1:0-3526 GCA_041160645.1 Acidobacteriota bacterium | reverse complement strand
TTTGTCTTTCAGGAGTTGCGCCGCCACGCCAGCTGGCACGATGCCGCAGTCTCTTTCAACCATTACCGGGACAAGGATCAGGCAGAGGTCGACATCGTGCTGGAGTCGGACGCCAGAATCTGCGGCGTCGAGGTCAAGGCGTCCTCCACCGTCACGAGTGATGACTTTCGCGGCCTCCGCCGCCTCGCGGAAGCGGCGGGGGCGAAATTTGCCGCCGGCGTGGTCCTCTATGATGGAGAGGCGATCGTGCGATTTGGCGACCGACTCTTTGCGGTGCCGGTCTCACAATTGTGGACGGGTAACTGAAGGCGAGGCGGGGATGATGGATAAGGATGATCACTTCCTCACCAGGTTCCATCCCCAGTTTCCGCCTATATTCGGCAGGGATCACTTCCCGGCCACCGTTGGCGATCATTGTGCTCACACCATCTGGCTTTTTTGTAGGTAAGATGAAGAGTTATCGGGATAAAGTGGCGGCTTTACTGGGGGCGCGGGTCTTCAGACCCGCATGGTTCCCCGAAAGAGTCATGGTCGTGTCAGTGCTGCAAAAGTGCGGTAAACTCGAAATCTGCTGCTGATATCGATCGACGGCCAATAATCCTTCAGAACATATGAATCTTCTATCCAGTTGTCGCGGGATCTGTCGACTTGTCATACTGGGAGTGATAGGAAAAGACAAGCGGGTCTGAAGACCCGCGCCCCCAGTAAATCCACACCAGCGCTTCAGCTTATCTACATAAAACCCGGAAGCCCAAATACGGGTTCGGACTTTTGTGTGGGGATCGCTAAAATCCGAGAGATTACTCAGTCGAGCCTTTAAATCATGATGCCCGGATAGATCATCGGCACAGGCCCCTTCAATCGCCGGCCTCCGGCCCTCACTTCAACCAGCACCACTCGCCATCTCCTGCACCAACGATCCGTATGGGCAACCCTCGTGGTTGTCCCATCTCCTTCGGCAGGGGACCATTCATCCGGAACCAGGGGCAGGCGCAAGGCCTGCCCCTACGTTACGCTGCTGGCGCTCGGGTGATCAGGGGCACGCACGGGTGGTCGCCCTACTCCGGCCCTTGACTTCGCGCCTTCGCGCCTTCGCGTGAGGTATCAGAAATGACCATCTCGCCTGGAATTGAGAGAAGCTTCTCGGTTCAAGATCGATCTGGTGAAGGAGAGAAACTGATCGAGGTTCCGCTCGATGACGGAGATGACTATCGGCAACTGAAGTGTCTGGTCTTCGTGAACCGCAATGTTGCGGAACCCAACCATGCGTTTATTATCTTCCGCCAGTGGCTGGTCAATCCAGCCGGCCTGCGCCAGGAGGGTAAAGATGTCGCGAGAGCTTTGTGGAACGCCCAGCCTCTCCCGTCGCACCAGGTATTGCCCCATATCAAGCGCCGCCTCACAGGCGCGCTGAATATTGAGAATCGCCGCATCCTGTCGAGTATGACTGCGGCTGAACGTCGCCTCATCGCCGCCATACTCCTCACGAATCCGGGAGATGCAGCGCTCGATCGTCGCCGTCTTGTTGATCAGAAGGTCATCGGCCATAGACGCTGCCCCGCTGCATGATGTCGTCAATCAGACCGGCGCGGGCCTCGTCGAGAGAGGTCTTCTGATTGAGGACCATCGCCTCGTAGAGATCCGCCCGGAAGTCTTTCTGCCACCAGCGCTCACCGGTGGTGATGATCTGGTACTGCATGACCGTTGAAGCGGTGCGGAAATCGACCAGATCAACGTCGCAGTTGACGATCTCAGATAGCTCCCCCGCCAGATGGAAGAGGGAGAGCGGGTCGACCCGTCCATCGACCAGGATCGCCAGGTCAAGATCGCTTTCCGCCGTTGCCCCTCCCGTCACCCGGCTGCCAAAAGCATAGAGCGCGAGCAGCTCAGGGAAACGGCCGAGTAACAGGTTCAACAGTACGGCCTTGTCGAGATCTCCACCACTGGGCGCCGCGCGATCCCTTGGGCAGCCTTCATCTTTTTTCATCTCCGACATCAGCGGATCCTCTCTTTTTCATACCCCAGTTTACGCCTCCACAGCGGTCTCACCGTCAAGCAAAGGACATATTGATCATACCAGCAGGATGGGAGTTGTAGTGATACCCGAGAGAGCCGAACGTTCGTTACTCGGTGCCGCTGCTCAAGTTTCGCCGGACGCGCTCACTGGGGCTCAACTGCCCTCCAGACAGCCGCTGAGTCCCAGAGCCGGATCCTCTTTGTGCGCAACCCGTCTTCGACCACCGCTCCCCAATTGGAATAGGGCTGGGGCGGCAGGTACTTTCCCCGTGCCGTGTGATACTGCCCCTCGACACCCGTAAGTACCGCCATGGAGTTCGTGGCTGCAGCCTTTACACCATCGTCCGTCGCTCGTGAGCCGGCGAAGAAGTCATTCCCGGGCCAAGAGACGTGGTCCCAGGCGACGATGCTGAAGAGACGGCACTCCGAGAAGTCGTCGCCATTCTCGGCATACGAACTCGGGGGGCACAACTGCGACTTCCCCCCGTTCCCTGACTGCCTGAGAGGTCGGACCATGAACGAGATACCGTGGATCTCGCGCCGGAAATTCTGGCATTCACTGTACGGATCGAAGTAGACGCACTTGAGATTCGGAAGGGAACCGCCCTCCTCGGTCAAGAGTCGTTGCAGAACCTCCTGCAAACGCATCCCGAGTTGACCGAGGAATGGGCCAGCAAACTGCCCGCAGCCAAGCCCTGGTACCGTCACGAAAGCAGATCGCGGCCGACTCGCGCAGTCATTAATGTAGCGTAAGACCGGCAGCAGTCTGCGGCGGTAAAGACTGTAATACCCCTCAACTGATAACTTACCATCGCCCTCCGTCACCTCCTTCCAGTCTGCCGGTGTATGCCCCCGCCCGTTACGCAGAAGAGCGCCCGGGGTAAATACCAGCACACCAGAAAAGGGAGGGTCGTGCGGGGTCGGGGCATTATGATTTCCATCATCAAAGATTGTCACAGGCACCGCTACCGAAATGTCGCCCAACAGGCCGAGTTCAGCGAGGTTCCAGTCCGAGCCGTCCCCCTTGACCTCCGATTCCGCAAAGATCTGAGGCGGCTTGGTGTCGAAGAGGCTGCCGAGCAGTTCCTGTTCCGTTATCACTCGCAGATCCTCGCCCTGGAAGCGACGATTCAGGAGAGTACCGGCCTCTCCCCGGCCCAGCCTCAGCTCCTGTAAGTAAGCCGAGGCGCGTGCCAAAGTGAGCTCTGGAACGATGATCGAGTAACCGGGTGTGGCTGTTGTGTCTGATGTTCGCGTCGTCAATGGAGTCCCCTTTTTTTACTATGACAACTCAAATACGAAAGACAAGTTGTCAGCGATCTTGTAAAACTGAGTAAATCTTGACATCGCCGGTGGCAATCCAGCGCTGGAAGGGCGATCTTATTTTCGGGGTGTACGGGTCATACCAGCAGGAGATCAATCATGGGAAAAGGGGCGAAATCAAGTGGGATAACCACCAGGGATCAGGGAGTTGATCAGGCAAGAAGCACCTTCGGCGATGATGGAGGCC
>JBEAVZ010000034.1:0-8350 GCA_041160645.1 Acidobacteriota bacterium | reverse complement strand
GTGAATGGTGTCGACCATTGAATGCGCCCGGCAAGTTGCCGTTGAGCGGGGCAGATGGGGCCGCGCCGAATGGTCCTGACCGCCGATGAATATTTGAAGTGGTGAAATCGATAAAGAATGCGAAGCAAGTAACGCCGCTGAAGTACATAAACATGTACCTTAAGAAGATAAAGATTGGAGACGAGAAGAGCATGATGAAGAGAGGATTGTTGGTACTGGCCGCCCTGTGGCTGATGGGTAGTATTGGACTGGCGCAGGGAGCCGATGCGAAGGCGGAGCAGATCCTGAAGCAGGCGCGGGCCGCGATCGCCGATGAGGGGAAGTTCAAATCGTTTGTCGGGCTCCAGGCAACCGGAACGGTTCGGCAGACCTTTGGTGATCGGCAGAACGAGAGTGAGCTGGAGATCGAGATGATGGCTCCGGACAAGATCAAAAAGAGTCAGATCTCCAGTTTTGGGACGATCGTCACCGCGCTCAATGGGGACCAGTTGTGGAACGATTTCGTTCCGGCGGTCGGCATGGGTGGCGGTGGAGGAATGATGCGGATGATGGGTGGCGGACCGGGCGGCCAGGCCTCGCCGATGGCCACGATGATGCAGACGCAGCAGAAGCGGGAGCTGGTTCAGGCGATGCTGGGCTGGCTGTTGCTCGCGCCGCCCGGGGCGAAGATGCAGTATGCGTTCGTCGGTGAAGCCCCGGGGCCGGAAGGCGTCAAGCTGGACGTGATCGATGCCAAATCGGCGGATGGCTGGTCGGTTCGCCTTTATATTGCCCAGGAAGATCACCGGCTCTTCGGCCTGAGCTACAAATCAAAGCAGCTGCGCCGCAATTTTGGCGGCCCACGTCCGGGTGGTCAGGCCGGTCAGGCCAGCCAAGGTGGCCAGGCCGGTCAGGCCAGCCAGGGTGGCCAGGCCGGTCAAGGTGGCCAGGCCAGCCAAGGTGGTCAGGCCGGCCAGAGTGGCCAGCGCCCGCAGATGACGCAGGAGGAACGGGACCGGCGGATGAAGGAGTTTATGGAGCAGCTCGAGAAGTCGCCTGATGTCGACTTCCGCTGGGTCTTCGAGGACTACAAGGGGGTGGGTGGCTTCAACCTTCCGCACCGGCTGACGAAGATCGAGGCGGGCACGCCGAACGAGGAGTGGACATTGAGCAAGATCAAGCTGAACGCGAAGATGACCGCCGATCGGTTCGAGAAGAAAGAAAAGTAGGATAGAGACAAGCAGGAACCAGCGTGACGAAGGGGGGTGGGCGAGAGCCCGCCCCCTTTTTTATCTTCAGAGCACTCCCCGCACCGCGGCGACCAGTTTATCGCAGCCATGCCAGAGAACATCGACCGTTGGGCGCTGGTAGCGCTGCTCATAAGCGGCGACCGTCGACTCGACCTCTTCCCTCGTCATATTTTCATGATTGATGGTCAGGGCGATCACCGGACGCTGGGCGAGCAGCTCAATGAGTTGAATCTCGCGATCGAGGGAGCCCATGGGATAGTTATCGAATCCGTCATAAACGCGGCGTGATGGGGCGTGTTGAAGAATGACCCCGTCGACGCGGCCGGCGCCGATCAGCTCAAATCCTCCGGGATAGGCGGGGTGGGCGAGACTTCCCTGCCCCTCGAGCAGGATAACCGCGGGGTGTTCATTGATCCAGGCCTGGTAGATCGCGTGCTCGATCTCACCGGTGACAAAGTCATTGATCAGCGAATCGAGAAGAAGGCCATACCTGACCCCCTGGAGCCAGGATGTCTGGCCGGTCCCGATCATCTCGCTGCGGATGCCCGCGGCATTGAGCGCCTGGTTGAGGCGAACGGTCGTCGTCCGCTTGCCAATCGCGGAGTCGGTGCCGAGAACGGCAAGGCGCGGAGCCTTGACCTGATCGATCTTGCCGGAGAAGAAATGGAGTTGTGAGCGGTCGGGTGGGCGGCGAACATCACGAATCCGGACCTGGTGCGCAGCGGCGAGGGCGGCAAATGCCGGATCATCGCCAAGAAACTGGTGGAGCCCTGAATCGACGTGCAGACCGGCGGCAATGGCCGCCCCCACGGCGGCGCGGGCCGTGGATGGAAGCTGGCCACCATCAGGAGCCAGTCCGATCACGAAGAAGTCCGGTCGACTGGCCAGACTCGCGAGCGCCTCGCTGAGGCTGGCGAAGATCGGGATGTTGACCTTGGCGCCATCGAGAATCTCGCCGGCATCCCGACCGGCGAGCGTCGAATCGATCACGCCGAGCACCTGGTAGCGGGCCGTGTATCGAACCAGTCCGTTGGCCGTCTTGCCATTGGGCGTTCCAAACGCCCCATCACAGTATACGATTGCTGTTCCGTCCATCTATCCCTTCCGTAATCGATTTTCCAGCTATGAAGCTGGTCCGGGGAGCGGCTCCGGCCTGGCACCGGAGTCCGCCTCCGTGGCCGTCTTGCTGAGAATTGGCCAATTGTCGGGTTCATCAATTTGCCAGGCAATTTGAGAGGCCCATCAATTCGACAGGTCCATCAACCGGCCGGAGTTCAGCGGGTTGATGGACCTGGGCAATGAAGCGGACCTCATTGTTGGCCTGACAACAGATCAGGCCTTGATGTTTGAAGCATCGAGTGGCTTGTCGGTCACGCGCTGGGTCGCCTCATTGAAGTAGAGGACGCGCCCTTCGCGATAGGACTGGACGGCCATGCCGATCGTCGTCATCGCCTTGTAGGCGGTGAGGGCATCGAGGTTCGGCTTCTCGCGCGACTTGATGCAGCGGAGCCAGTTCTCCATGTGGTTCTCACGGGTCTCGGTTGGCAGCTGGACTTCGGTCTTGCCCCACTTCTCGGCAAACTTCTTCTGGGCCAGCTTCTCGGGAGAGACCGTGATATGGGAGACACGCCCCTCGAAACGACCGTCCGGCACCATCATGATCGTGCCCTCGTGACCACGGATGAGGCCGGGGATATGCTGGCCATTGGCCATCGAGGAACTGAGGACGAGCGAGTGGCCTTTCGGAAACTCGGCGATGAGGTGGAAGGTGTCCGGAACCTCGCGGCTGTCCTTAAAGACATAGATGCCGCCCGAGGCGGTCACCTTATGGGGGAACTGCGGTTCACCCCAGCAGATGTTGAGCGGGGCGACGACGTGATAGAAGAGGTCGGTCGCGATGCCGCCCGAGTAGTCCCAGAACTTGCGGAAACGGAAGAAGCGGTCGGCATCGAAGTTGCGTTTGGGTGCATTGCCAAGCCACATCTTCCAGTCGATGTAGTCTTCGCCCTTCCCGGTTGGCCCAGCGTTTGGATCGATCGGCCAGTTCCACTCGCCTTCGATGGAGTTGCGGTGGTATGAGCCCTGGCTCATAAGGAGCTGGCCAATCATCCCGTCCTCGATCGCCTTCCGCGCCTTCCACCACTGGTCGCTCGAGGTGGTCTGTGAACCGACCTGGAGGATGCGCCCGGTGGCCTTGGTGACCTCATAGACGCGCTTGGCCTCCTCGACGGTCCGGGTCATCGGCTTCTCGAGGTAGACGTCCTTGCCGGCCCGCATCGCCTCGATGGCGATCGGCGCGTGCCAGTGGTCCGGCGTGGCGATGATCACCGCGTCGATATCCTTGCGGGCGAGAACTTCACGGTAGTCGAGGGTCCCCAGCTCGGCCCCGCTGATCTTCTGGGCGTTGTTGACCCGCTTCTGATAGGTGTCGCAGACGGCAACGATCTTGTTGGGATGGGTCGTCTTGCCAGCCTCCATCGCCCATCGCATGACGCTGGTGCCTCGACCTCCAACCCCGATGCAGCCAATGTTGATCTGGCTGTTCGTACCGATGATATTGCCGTGGACGTTGTGGCGCAGCGCAACCGTTGCCCCGGCGGCCAGCCCCATCGTCCTGACAAAATCCCTTCTCTCGATCTTCTCACTCATTACATCTCTCCTCGGGAAAGGTTGGGAATTGAAAATTTACTCGACAAGTTGAAATTTATTGGAAAAAAGACACCGACATCATACCCGTCATCTGAAAATCCAACAAGGGTGGCCGCGACCTTCTCCCCTCTTCCGGGAAATATAGTCCGGATACGCAAACTGGAACCAGCGGACAGGCATCGCCTCACCGGGAGGAGGAGGCGGCGTCGAGGTTGATCCCTGGATAGGTATAGACGACCCGCCCATCGAAGATGGTCAGGAGCACCTTTGTCTCGTGAATTCGGCGCGGATCGAGCCGGAAGAGATCCTGGGAGAGAATGACCAGGTCGGCGAGCATTCCGGGAGCGAGACGTCCCTTGAAGCGCTCCTCGAACGAGGCCCAGGCCGCGGCTTCACTATAAGCTCGCAGCGTCTCTTCGAGACTGACCCGCTGGGCGGGGATCCAGCCACCAGATGGTTTGCCATCGGTGGTGAGCCGATTGACGGCATTATGAACTCCGCGGAGAGGATCGAGACTGATGCAGGCTGGCCAGTCACTGCCAAAGGCAAGGGTCGCCCCGCTCTTGCGGAGGGTCGCCCACGGGAAGGCCATCGGCAGGCGCTCCGGGCCGACGGCCCGGGACCAGACCTCGACTGTGCCCGGATCGGCGTGGATGGGCTGCATCGAGGCGATCACTCCGAGGCGCAGGAAGCGGTCGACATCGGCCGGGGAGAGCGTCTCGATGTGCTCGATGCGGTGGCGGGTCCGGGGTTGCGCACCGGCGGGGCTGGCCGTCTGGGTCAGCTCATAGGCGCGCAGCGTCTCGCGCACCGCGCGGTCACCGATCGCATGGGTGAGGATCTGGAAGCCCAGCTTGTCGAGCCGGGTCACCATGGCGCGAAAACCATCGGCAGTCTGGGCGAGCTCGCCAAATGGATTGGTCGAATTGGGGGGCAGGTCGCTGTAGCGTTCAATCATCGCCGCGGTGTGTGACTCGATCACGCCGTCGAGGACAAACTTGACCGATGAGGCCCGGAGTTGGCGATGGTCCTGATACCGGCGCTGCAGTTCGACCATGCGGGCAATCTCGGCCTCGGTCGTCTTCTCGCTGACGGAGAAGGCCATCGAGAAGCGCAGGCTCAGCTGTCCGAGCTGCTGCAGTTCTTCATAGAGTGAAAGTTCATCGGCTGAGCCACTGGCGTTCTGAATGCTGGTGATACCGAGCGAGGCGGCAAGCGCAAGCCCCTTGCGGAGGGCCTCGAGCTTCTCGGCGCGGGTCGGCTGGGGGATGAGCGCCGCGACAAGCCGCTGGGCGCCCTCCTTGAGGGCGCCGGTCGGTTCGCCCGCCTCATTGCGAACAATCTCTCCAAAACCGGTGTAGGTGGTGTTGCGGTCGATGCCGGCCAGTTCGAGGGCCTTCGAATTGGCCCAGCCACTATGACCATCATAAGCGCTCAGGAAGACGGGACGATCACTGACCACCCCATCGATGAAGCTCTTGGTCGGCATGCCCCCGGGAAAATAGGTGTACTCCCAGCCGCGTCCGGTGATCCAGGGAAGGCCGGGATTCTGGGCCGCAAAGGCCTTGAGGCGGGCGAGCATCTCAGCGACCGAGGTCGCGCCGGTCAGGTCGACCCGGGTCAGTCCGAGGGAACCACTCAAAAAGTGGATGTGCGAATCGTTGAAGCCGGGCAGGACGAGACGGCGATTGAGATGGATGACGCGCGTCTTGGGGCCGATCAATCTCCTGATTCGACTCGTCTGGCCAACTTCGACGATCTGGCGACCGCTGATGGCGAGGGCTTCCGCAAAGGTGTCGCGCCCGCCGCCGGTCCAGATCCGCCCGTTGAGGAGGACCAGATCGGCCGGCGATTCGCCTGGCACGGCCGGTTCGGCGGCCACGGCAATGGGCAGCGGGGTGAGTGGGGTGAAGAGCAAAGAGAGGATTAAGAGAATGGCCAATTTGTGTCGTTGAATCATGGTCGAGGTCGCACCTTCCAGGAGATAAACAAGCGGTAAAATCTTCGTCGCCAATCATCCATTGCCAACTATTACTGCCACAACTATTGGATAACGGGCTTGATGACGGCGCATTTCTCCGCCTCAAAGGCGGCTTTGAGACGGGCAAACATTGCCTCGTCCTGATAGGCACCGATGATCGACCCACCAGAGCCGGCAAACTTGGCCGAAGCGCCGAGGCTTCGCGCCAGCTCGATCATGCGAATGTGCTTGGGGTTGAGATTGTAGATGTTGCGCCGGGTATCGAAGTTGAGATTCATCAGGCGGGCCAGTTCCGGGTAGTCGCGGGCCAGCAGTGCGTGGCGGGCCTGCTCGGCGAGACCGGCAATGATGTCCATGGCCTCGATGACGCGCCGCTCGCCGCTGTCGTATCTCTTTCGGATGTCGTTGTGAAAGACATCGGAGGCCTCGGCCAGATCGGTCTGGTAGGCGATGTAGAGGGGCGGCAGGAGCGCCGGATCGAGCGGCTCGTAGTAGCCATATCCCTGACGCTCCATGAGCTGGCGGTTGAAGTCCATGTAGACCAGCCCCTCGTAGACCTGGGCAACCCGGTCCTGCAGTCCTGCGCCGATCTTCAGCTCTTCGGTCTCGACGGAGAGGATGAGACCGGGCAGAACCTCGCGGGGGATGGCGACCTCATAGAAGGCGAGGAGGGCGCGGATGGTCGCGGTGACGATCGCGCTTGAACCAGCGAGGCCGACCTGGCGGGGGATGTTTGAGTCATAGCGGAGGGAGAAGTTGCGACGGGGCAACTCGATTCCCTGCTGCTGACAGTAGTCGGCGAAGCGCTTGATGGCTGCCTTGACCAGGCGGAGTCCGCCGTAGTATCCGTTGAGCCGGGTGTCATAGAGGAACTCATCGAGCGAGTCGAAGCGGCAGTGATCCTGGCGGGTTGGAATGATCTCGAACTGCGGCCACTCGTAGATGACGACCGAGGCCGCAAAGTTTCGAACGATCAGGCTGATGGTCCGCCCAAAGTAGCCATCGGATGGATTGCCGACGAGCCCGGCCCGGGCATAGGCCTTCGTCTTATGAATTCTCACCGAGCAGCCCCCTGGCGTGTTGACGCAGTTTCTCGCCATAGACCGGATCGGTCAGCGCGAATTCGACAAAAGTCTCAAAGTAGCTCTCGAAGTTGCCAATATCGTAGCGCTTCTCGTGGGCCGGCAGACGAACCGCGACCACCTTCTGCCCTTCTCCAAGCATGAGGCGAATAGCGTTGGTGAGCTGGATCTCGCCGCGGTGATCGAGACCGGTGCGTCGAATGGCATCGAAGAGGCTCGGGGAGAAGACGTAACGCCCGGCGATCGCCCAGTTGCTTGGCGCCTCGCTGATGGCCGGCTTCTCGATCAGATCGAGCACCTCGAAGACATCGGCGTCCGACGCCGGTTTGACGACGCCGTACATCGAGACCTGGTCGAGGGGAACCTCCTCGACGGCAATGGCACAGGAGGCGCCAGCCGACTCGAAGGCCTGAATGAGCCGTTCGACGATCCGCGACGGCTCGTGACGACCGATGATCGAGTCGCCGAGGGCGACGACGAATGGCTCATTGCCCGAGAAGTTCTCGGCATAGGAGATGGCATCGCCGAGGCCGCGCTGCTGGTGCTGACGGGTATAGAAGTAGTTGGCACCGAGACGCTCGAACTCGAGCTCGGAGAGGAGATCCTCCTTGCCGCTCTCACGGAGTGAGCGGATCAGATCGGCATCGATATCGAAGTGGTCCTCGATGGAGCTCTTGCCCCGTCCGGTGACGAAGAGAAACCGATCCATGCCGCAGAGGCTGAGCTCTTCGACGATGTACTGGACGATCGGCTTCTTGCCGACCGGGAGCATCTCCTTGGGTTGTGATTTGGTGGCGGGGAGGAGACGGGTCCCAAGCCCGGCCACCGGAATGACAGCGTTGCGAATCGGCACGATTGAGAGTCCTCTGCGTTATAGTCTGGCGCGTTATATTCTGGTTGGTGACGGGTCTGCCTGATCAGCGGAGGCCAATCGCCAGAGGCCAATCGCCGGACGCCAGTCACCTTTGCTATGATATGCCACTGGCACAAGTGAACCAAGATGGAAATGGATCGCCGGCATGGAAAAAAGTCATGACAAGGAAGCGGCTCCGGGTCAGCAGCTGATCGGGGAGGCGCTCGACCATTATCACACCCTGCTCAGCGGGAGATTTCTGGATGAGATGCGCGAGACTCTCGAAGGCGCGGCCTTCGACCACCGCCTCAACTTTGGTGGTCGTCCGGTCTGCTCGTCGCTGCGCCCACTGCTGGTGGAGGGTCAGATCTACGATGAGGCGCTGAAGAGCGCCGAGCTGGTCCTGCGGGCGATCGAACGGATCGCGCCGGCGCTGGCGGCGGACGAGGTGCTGCGGGAATACCTGCGCCTGACGCCCTTCGAGGAGGAGCTGCTGACGCTGCCGGCCGGTTACGAAGGCCCGGAGGCGAGCGGACGGCTCGACGGGGCGCTCGGC
>JBEAVZ010000027.1:0-23973 GCA_041160645.1 Acidobacteriota bacterium | reverse complement strand
GGAGGATGCTTGAAGATACTGCGACCAATGTTATTGATTGCGCTGCTGGTCTGGTCGGTCAGTGCGCAGTCGAAGAGGGTGGATCGTAATTTCGATCTGGTGATCTATGGTGGAACGGCGGGCGGAGTCATGACTGCAGTGGCGGCGGCGCGCGAGGGGCTGCAGGTCGCCATTGTCGAGCCGGGCAGGCACCTTGGTGGAATGGTCACCGGGGGGCTCAGCCGGACCGATTTTGGCAAACGGGAAGTGCTGGGCGGGCTGGCTGTCGAGTTCTACCAGCGGGCCGGGAAGAAGTATGGACGCGAGATCGAGTGGATGCCGGAACCGCGCATCGCCGAGCAGGTCCTCAATGAGATGATCCGCGAGGCGCGCACGGTGTCGGTCTTTCTCGGCGAGCGACTGCGGGAGAAGAACGGGGTGAACCGGCGGGGGACGACAATTCTCTCCCTGACGACAGAGAAGGGGAGCCGATTCTCCGGCAAAATCTTTGCTGATGCGAGCTATGAGGGCGATCTGCTCGCCCAGGCCGGCGTCGACTTTACGTGGGGGCGCGAGGGGACGGCACAGTATGGCGAGTCGCTCGCCGGGGTGCGCCCCAAAGACCGGAACCACCAGTTCGACTTTCCCGTCTCCGCCTATGTCGGCGAGGGGACGGAGCGGAAGCTCCTGCCGGAGATCCAGACCGAGCCGCGCGGCGAGATCGGCGCGGCTGATCGGAAGGTGCAGGCCTACAACTTTCGGATGATCCTCACTGATAATCCCGCCAATCGCCAGCCGTTTGCGAAACCGGCCACCTATGCTCCGCAGCGTTTCGAGCTGGCTGCCCGCTGGTTGCAGGGATTCGTCAGGCATCACGGCCGGGCGCCGCGAATGAATGAGATTCTGCTGCCGGCGCAGATTGCCGGTGATCGCAAGTGGGATTTCAATAATCGCGGCGCCTTCTCGACCGACTATATTGGCAAGAGCTGGGAGTATCCGAACGCGAGCTATGCGCGCCGCGCCGAGATCTGGAAGGATCACCAGCGGTACACGGCCGAGCTCTTCTATTTTCTGACGACCGATCCGCGCGTCCCGCGCGAGACCCAGGCCGAGATCGCTCGTTTCGGTTTGGCGAAGGATGAGTTTGTCGACAACCCGCACGGGCAGTACTGGCCCTATCAGCTCTATGTTCGTGAAGCGCGACGCCTGGTTGGCGATTATGTCGTGACTCAAAAAGATATCCAGACGGAATTGACCAAGGTGGATGTGATCGGGATGGGGTCATACAACAGCGACTCGCACAACGTGCAGCGTTACGTGCAGGAGGACGGGATGGCGCAGAACGAGGGCAATATGGAGGTTGGGGTCAAGCCATACCAGATTCCCTACCGCGTGCTGCTTCCGAAGCGATCACAGTCGACCAACCTGCTCGTCCCGGTCTGTTTCTCGGCGAGCCATGTCACCTATTCGACGCTGCGGATGGAACCGCAGTATATGATCATTGGCCAGGCGGCCGGGGTGGCGGCGCGGATGGCCATCGCGAGCCGGAAGCCAGTGCAGGAGATCGACACGGCGGCCCTGACTGAGCGGCTGCGTACCCTGGGCGCCGTCTTCACCTGGAATCCGCCGGCGAAGTAGTGCGCTCACCAAGGCCTGGGGGGAGCCGGGTTGTTGAGAGGTCTTTTGAGGGTCAAGGGCAGATTTCGAGAGAGATACCGGAGTGGTGATGAGATATAGATTACTGATTATTCTGATATTGATGACAGCCCCCGTTGTCCGCGGGCAGCAGGTGGCCGATTACGAGATCGTTATTTACGGGGGAACGGCGGCGGCCGTCACTGCCGCGGTGCAGGCGCGTCAGATGAACCGCTCCGTGGTCATCGTCTCACCCGACCGCCATCTTGGAGGGCTCTCGAGCGGCGGGCTGGGCTTCACCGATACGGGAAACAAGGCGGTGATCGGGGGATTGGCGCGTGAGTTCTACCATCGCGTCTGGCTCCACTACAGCCGGCCCGGGGCCTGGACCTGGGAGAAGCGGGAGGCCTTTGGCAACAAGGGGCAGGGAACACCGGCCATGGACGGGGCGAACCGGACGATGTGGATCTTCGAGCCGCACGTCGCCGAGCAGGTCTTCGAGGATCTCATCCGTGAGTACAAGATCCCGGTGCTCCGCGACGAGTGGCTCGATCGCCAGAACGGGGTGCGGAAGATCGGGGCGCAGATCCTCTCGATCCGGACGCTCAGCGGGAAGACCTTCACCGGACGGATGTTTATCGACGCCACCTACGAGGGGGATCTGCTGGCGGCAGCTGGCATTCGTTACCACGTTGGTCGCGAGGCGAAGAGCGTCTATGGCGAAGAGTGGGCAGGTATTCAGACGGGAGTTCTCCACCACCGTCATCATTTCGGGGTCCTGAGAGAGAAGATCAGCCCCTATGTGATTCCGGGAGATCCGCAGAGTGGGGTTCTGCCGCGCATCGCCACCGCTCCGCCGAGCGAGTATGGGGCGGGGGATAACAAGGTTCAGGCCTACTGTTTTCGCATGTGCCTGACGGATCATCCGGGCAATCGGGTTCCATTTCCGAAGCCGGAAGGATACGACGCCCGCCAGTATGAGTTGCTGTTGCGGATCTTCAACGCTGGCTGGCGGGAGACCTTCCAGAAATTTGACCGGATTCCAAACCAGAAGACCGATACTAACAACCATGGTCCATTCAGCACCGATAATATCGGCATGAACTACGACTATCCCGAGGCGAGCTACGAGCGGCGTCGGCAGATCATCCGCGAGCATGAGCAGTACCAGAAAGGCTTGCTCTGGTTTATCGCCAACGATCCGCGGGTGCCCGAGGATGTCCGGACGGCGTTTGGCAAGTGGGGACTGGCGAAGGACGAGTTCAGGGATAATGGGAACTGGCCGCATCAGATCTATGTTCGCGAGGCGCGGCGAATGATCGGCCGGTATGTCATGACCGAGAATGAGCTGCTCAAGCGGCGGGCCACGCCGGAGCCGGTCGGGATGGGATCATACGGGATCGATTCCCACAATATTCAGCGCTATATCACTCCGGAAGGATATGTCCAGAACGAGGGCGACATCGGCGTTTCGACCAACGGGCCGTACCAGATATCTTATGGATCGCTGGTGCCAAAGAAGGGGGAGGCCGACAACCTGCTTGTTCCGGTGGCTGTCTCGAGCTCGCACATTGCATACGGGAGCATCAGGATGGAGCCAGTCTTTATGATTTTGGGTCAGTCGGCGGCGACGGCGGCGGTCCTGGCCATCGAGGGAAAGACGGCGGTTCAGGATGTCCCCTACGCGAAGCTGGAGCAGCGGTTGCGGCGTGATGGACAGGTTCTCGAGTGGAAATAGGAAATAGGACTGATAGGACAAGTGGGACAGGTAGGACAAGTGGGACAGGTAGGACAGGTAGGACAGGTAGGACAGGTGGGACAGGTAGGACAAGTAGGACAGGTAGGACAAGTGGGACAGGTAGGACAGGTAGGACAGGTAGGACAGGTAGGACAAGTAGGACCTATAAGTCCTATAAGTCCTATTGGTCCTACTTGTCCTATCGTCCTATTTCCTACCCCGCAACAACCTTCGCTAACTCGCTGATCTGTTCCTCATTCAGCCCCGACACAAAAGGCGGGATCGGTCCGGTGGTGGCGATGCCGGCCAGATCGGTTGCGTGGTGCAGGACCCGCGCCGGGCCCCAGGCATCGCGCAGATCCTCGAGCGGCAGGAACTTTTCGCGGAGGGTGGAGGCCGTGGCGTAGTCTCCGGCGGCGCAGGCCTCGTGGATCTGCCGGCTCATTTCCGGCATGATGCACCCTGATCCGGTCGTGAAACCGGGCAGTCCCCAGTCGCGCATGTGGACAATTGCCGGGCGCTCGCCGATGCCGCTGACGACGCGGCTGCGGTCGACCCGGGTCAGGAGCGACTGCAGATACTGATCCTCGCGCGGATCCTCCCGCACCACGGCATATTTGATCCAGACACAGAGCCCCTCATCGACCATGCGCCCGACGACGTCGAGTCCCGCTTCGAGATCACTGCCAAAATTGCCAAGATCCTTGAGGTAGAGAATGAGTGGAATGCCTGCGCGTTCAGCCACTTCGCGGATGCCCCGTTCCAGCCCGGCGGCGTCACGGGGATCGGCGCAGGGCAGCATCATCGCGCAGGGAAAAGAGTGGCGTCGCAGAAGCGCTGACTGGTCGATTGCCCGGCCATAAGACGGGCCGAGGCTTGGAATCGCCCAGAGATCACCCGGGAAGGTGGCGAGCCAGCCGAGAAGTTCTTCGTACTCTCCCAGCGTGATGTGGTAGAGAAAAGCGTTCCCACCATACAGAAAGCGGGTCATGCCTCCGGTGACGAGGCGATCGACGATCTTCTGATTCTCGGCAAAGTCCAGCGTGCGGAGATGATCGGTTTTGCGAGCGAGGGGCGGAACCGGAAAGACTCCGCGCAGATCTTCAAGGGTAATATTGGTCGTCTTCATTGGTCAGTGGAGAGTCTCAGTTGAAGTTGATGCCGATATCGGCGCGGATGGCGTGGGCTTTAATCGAGTCGAGCACGTCGATCGCCAGTTTCAGCGCGCGGCGTCCGTCGGCTCCGGTGACAACGGGGATGGTCTGGTTGCCGATCGATTCGAGGAACGAGTCGATCTCGGCAGCGAGCGGTTCACGCTTGGTGATCTCCAGTCCGCCGGCGACGATGTTCGGGAGGGTTCCGGGAATGTCGGAGGGAACGAGACGGCACATAGTCACCTGCTGCTCGGCGTAATCGAGCGAGTAGTATTCGTGCGGTTGGAAGACGCGCAATTTACGCAGTCTTTCACCGGAGACCCGACTGGCGGTGATATTGGCGATGCAGCCGTCCGCAAACTCGAGCCGGGCGTTGGCGAGATCGATCTTTGGCGTGAGAATCGGGATTCCCACGGCCTCGAGACGAACCACTTCCTGATTGACGAGCGAGGCGATGATGTCGAGTTCATGCACCATCAGGTCCATGACCACGTCGATGTCGAGCGATCGCGGTGAGAAGATGCCCATGCGATGGGCCTCGAAGAAGCGCGGCCGGGTCAGCTGTTCACGCAGGGCGCGAAAGGCCGGGTTGAAGCGTTCGATGTGGCCGACCTGCAGATTGACGCCCTTTTGAGCGGCGAGGCTGATCATCTCATCCGCCTCGGCGAGTGTCCGGGCGATCGGCTTTTCGACGAGGACGTGAACACCGGCGGCCAGGAAGGCACAGGTTGTTTCGTGATGGTTGATGGTCGGAGTGGCGATGCTGACGGCCTCGACCTGGTCGAGCAGATCGCGGTAGTCACGGACATATGCCACCCCGAATTTATCAGCAATCGCCTGTCCCGCGGTCTCGTTTGTGTCGCAGACGGCGACCAGTTCGCTTCGTTCGAGCGCGGCCATGATGCGGGCGTGCTCACGCCCGAGGTGGCCGACGCCAACGACGGCTGTTTTGATTCGATTATTCATACTTGACAAGTCCCTTATCAGAGTCGCGGCAGAGATGCCGATTCCATTTCGACCTCCGCCCTCTGAATGATACTCTGGTGGATCGAAAGTCCAAAGTCGGACGGTGCCAACACCGCCCGGAGTGTGAGTTCCCGGGGGCCTGAAACAATGGCCTGAAGCGGCTGAAGAGCCTGAACGAGAAAATAAATCTGGCGATGATCGACAACGCAGGGCAGGGCGGGGAAGACCGCCAAATCGAAGTCAAACACCTGGCAGCGCTCGGGCTGCTCATCTTCTTTCTGTTCATCTTTGGCACCTGGAAGCTGCCGCTGATCGGTCCGGATGAGCCACGCTATGCGGAGATCGGGTATGCGATGGCGCAGAGTGGGGACTGGGTCACGCCGCGTCTGGGAGGGATTGAGTGGTTTGAGAAGCCGGCGCTGACCTACTGGCTGGCGGCGAGCGGCTTCAAGGTGCTCGGACGGACTGAGTTTGCGGCCCGCATCGGCATTGGGCTGGTGGGCGGCCTGGGTGTCCTGCTGCTCTATCTGGTTGGCACGCGCCTTCGTTCATCCCGATTCGGCTATCTGAGTGGGGCAGTTCTGGCGAGTTCAGGCATCTGGCTCGGGTTTAGCCGGGTCGCCACCTTCGATCTGCCGCTGGCCGTGTCGATGGAACTGGCGCTGGTCGCCTATCTCTTCTGGCAGCGGCAGGACACGCCACGCCGCCAGTGGCTCTGCTGGGCGCTCTTCAGCTTTGGGCTTGGACTGGCGATGCTTGCGAAAGGGTTGGTCGGCCTGCTCCTCCCGGCGGTCATTGTCACCCTGCACGCGTTGCTCACCGGAGGGTTCCGGCAGCTGTTGCGGCTGCTCCATCCGGGGCGTCTGCTTGTGGCGTTGACGATCTTTCTCGCGACGAGCAGTGTCTGGTATGGCCCGATGCTCGCCCGGCACGGACAGGCCTTCATCGATGAGTTCTTCATTGCCCACCACTTTCAGCGCTATCTGACCAATCAGTATCGCCATCCGCAGCCGGTCTGGTTCTTTCTGATCATCGCCATTGCCGGCTGCTTCCCGTGGATCTTCCCTTTGCTCCAACGGGTGGCCACGACGGTTCGTGGCTGGCGCCGTTTGCGGGCGACGGAAGAGGGACGCTTTGAGCTCTTTGTCTGGCTCTGGGCCGTCGTGCCGATCGCCTTCTTCTCCTTCTCCGTCTCAAAGCTGCCTGGCTATATCCTGCCGGTCTTTCCGGCGCTGGCGATGCTGATTGCCCGGCAGCTCGAGGATTGGATGGCCGAGGAGAGGCCGTCACTGGGGCAGATCGTCGGGGTGATGCTGACGATCGCGACGATCTTTATCGTGAGCGTCGTCATCGGACTGCGCGGCGCCAACCTGATTGGCCTCGATAAGTTTTCAGCCTTTCGCCTCGCGGGGATCGGGGTTCTCGTGGCGGTGGCCTACCTGATGATCTGGTTTCTGCTCAGTATTCGTGCGGCAGCCGGATTTCTTCCCTTCGGTTTGGCGGTGATCGTCATGGCGGTTGCCAATATCGTCTCCCCAGTCCTGGCCGAACGGGAGACGCTCAAGTCGCTGGGCGAGCTGGCGACCAGCGTGGCGAAGCCGGGCGAGCGGCTGGTCTTCTATATCAATTCGAACCACCGCATCAATTTTTACGCGACCGAGCTGCCGCTGCGCGACCAGAAGTCATATTTTGTGACGGTGATCGATCAGGCCGAGATTCCGAAGCTGATCGACCGGTATGGCGGGCAGAGCATCCTCGTCCTGGCCCAGCGGCAGTGGAGCCGCCGGCTGCAGGAGGATGGAGTGGTCAGGGTCGAGATGCTTGGCGAGCAGCGTGGGCCGGTCAAATGTTCACCGCGGTGCGACATGGTGCTGATGAGAGCCCGCCAGATGGCCAACGAGATGGCCAACGAGATGCAATGATTGTCCCGGAGAGGTTCAGCACCTCCAAAACAAGATTGAAAGGATCAGCGTGGAAAGACAGGAAGATCATCTCATACAGGCGACGGCGGCCGATGCGACAATTCGGCTCAGTGCCGTGGTCTCGACCAATCTGGTGGCCGAGGCCTGTCGACGCCATCGGACGTCTCCGACCACCTCGGCGGCGCTGGGGCGGGCGCTGACGGGCGCTCTGCTCCTTGGCCACACCTTCAAGGATCTGGAATATATTACGCTTCGTTTCGAGTGTCGTGGTCCGGTCGGGGGGATCATCGCCGAGGCCAATGCCCACGGCACGGTTCGTGGCTACGTGCGCAATCCGCGTGCGGAGGCGGAGCCGGTCATCCCGGGCAAGCTCAACGTTGGCGGGATCGTCGGGCGGGGGATACTCCACGTGATTCGTGAGGCCGGCCACGAGATCGGCCTGGCCAAGGATCCCTATTTTGGAACGGTGCCGCTTGTCTCCGGAGAGATCGCAGAGGATCTGACCCATTATCTCGCCACCTCCGAGCAGATCAACTCGGCCGTCGGCCTTGGCGTCTATGTTGGCGCCGATGGCGAGAGTATTGCGGCGGCGGGAGGCTATCTGATTCAGGTCATGCCGGGCATCGGGGAGGAGACGCTGGAGAGGCTCGAAGCGCAGCTCCTGCGGGCGCCGCACGTCACCGAGCGGCTGCGCCAGGGCGCCTCGGCCGAGGAGATGCTGCTCGAAGCGATCGGAGATTTCGAAGTGACGGTGCTGCAGCGGCGTCCGGTCGCCTTCAGGTGCACCTGCTCCTATGAGCGGGCCATCAATATTGTCACCGCGCTGGGTGAAGCGGAGGTCGCGGATATGCTGGAGAAGGATCGTGGCGCGGTCCTGACCTGCCATTTCTGCGGCGAGGTCTATGAGCTGGACGAGGCGGCGCTGGAGGGAATTCTCAACCCACCAGTCAACTGACGGTTGCGGGAACAGGGCTCACCGTGAGCGGCCCGGTCGTTCCCTGACCTCATCGACCGGCCTGCCAGTGGCCGCCAGACGATCACGCTGTCAAAAGAGAAGGGGAGGTGAGGATAATGTCAATCCTCACCTCCCCTTCTCTTTTACCGGCCCTTCTCTTTTACCGGCCCTTCTCTGGTTATTGGGCCAGCATCAGTGCAGATTCTCTGGCAGACAGCCCCGCCAGATCTCTTCGAGCTGGCTGATCGGTTGATTGATCAGCTCCGTCCCGCAGCCGATCTGCAGCCGCTCCGTCTCCACCGTGCCAATGATCGTGCAGGGGGCATTGGCTTCACGGGCGATGGCGAGCACGGCCGCGGCGTCTTCAGGTTTGACGCTGATGATGATCCGCGAGGGTGATTCAGCGAAGAGGAGCGTCGACGCGTCCGTGAGTCCGCCCAGGGCGGCGTGTTCGGCCAGATCGACCCTCGCGCCCAGAGCTTCGTGGCGGTAGCTGGAGAAGCAGCTCTCGGCGAGCGCGACGGCGAGTCCGCCCTCGCTGCAGTCGTGGGCCGATTTGACGAGCCCCTTGCGAATCGCGGTGAGGGTCGCCTGCTGGACTGCCATTTCGAGGTCGAGATCGAGCCTGGGAACAGCGCCGCGGATCTCTCCGGTCAGCTCACTGAGCAGTTCAGACGCGCCGAAGTCGGCGCGGGTCAGGCCGAGCAGGAGGATCAGGTCGCCGCTGTTCTTGAACCACTGGGTGGTCACGTGGCGGGCCTCCTCGATCAGCCCGAGCATGCCAATGACCGGGGTCGGATCGATGCCGCGTCCCTCGGTCTCGTTGTAGAGGCTGACATTGCCGCCGGTGACCGGAGTCCCGAGCCGGCGACAGGCCTCGGCCATGCCATCGATCGTTTCGCTGAAAGACCACATGACCTCTGGTCTCTCCGGACTGGCAAAGTTGAGGCAGTTGGTGATCGCGAGTGGGCGGGCGCCGCTGCAGACGACATTCCGCGCCGATTCGACCACTGCCAGCCGGGCCCCTTCGCGCGGATTGAGCCGGCAGTAGCGGCCATTCGCGTCGACCGACATGGCCAGCGAGTGGCGCGTCTCCTTGACGCGGATGACCGCCGCATCCGACCCCGGGAGAACCACCGTGTTGGTGCGGACCATGTGGTCATACTGGCGGTAGACCCACTCCTTCGAGGCGATGTTCGGCGCGGCGAGCAGACGGCGCAGCAGGTCGGCGAGGACCGCCTCTTCGGTCAGTCCTTTCTCCTCCCGGCGCTGGGCGATTGCCGCCGCGATGACCGGACCCATCTCTTCAGTATCGACCGCAAATGGCTCCATTGGCCGCTGATAACGCGGCGCCTCGTCGGTCAGGGCCAGATTGGGGATGTCGGCGACCAGCTCTCCCTGGTGGAAGACGCGGAGCTTCTGTTCGGCGATGACCCGTCCGATGATCACCGCGTCGAGATCCCAGCGCGCGAAGATCTCGAGCACCTGCTTCTCGCAGCCCCGCTCGGTGACGATCAGCATCCGTTCCTGGGATTCGGAGAGCATCATCTCGTAGGCGGTCATGCCGGTCTCGCGCTGTGGAACCAGGTCGAGATTGATCTCGATGCCAGTGCCGGCGCGCGCGCCCATTTCGCATGAAGAGGAGGTCAGGCCGGCGGCGCCCATGTCCTGAATGCCGAGAATGGCGTTGGCGCGCATGGCTTCGAGGCAGGCTTCGAGCAGCAGCTTCTCGGAGAAAGGGTCTCCAACCTGAACGGTTGGCCGTTTCTCCATCGCCGCTTCGTCAAACTCCGCCGAGGCCATCGTCGCGCCGTGGATTCCGTCACGCCCCGTCTTTGCCCCGACATAGATGACCGAATTGCCGACGCCCTCGGCCTTGCCATAGAAGATCTGTTCACGCCGCACCAGTCCGAGGGCGAAGGCGTTGACGAGCGGATTGAGCGAGTATCCCTTGTCGAAATAGACCTCACCGCCAATGGTCGGAACGCCAAAAGCGTTTCCATAGTCGCCGAGACCCTTGACGACCCCGGCCATGATTCGACGGTTACGCCCGATGCTGCGGCCGCTCGTCGCCTCGCTCGCTTCGTCGATCTCCGTCTCGCGGAGCGGGCCGAAGCGGAGGCTGTTGAGCGCGGCAACCGGACGGGCTCCCATGGTGAAGATGTCACGCAGGATTCCCCCGATGCCGGTGGCGGCGCCCTGGTAGGGCTCGATGAATGACGGGTGGTTGTGCGACTCGATCTTGAAGGCGGCGCACCAGCCATTGCCAATCTCGACGATGCCCGCATTCTCTCCCGGCCCCTGCACCAGACAGTCTCCCTCCGTTGGGAGGCGTCGGAGGTGGACCTTCGACGACTTGTAGGAACAGTGCTCTGACCACATCACCGAGAAGATGCCCAACTCCGTCAGGTTTGGTTCTCGTCCCATGAGCTCACAGATCCGCGAGTACTCCGCGGCGGTGACACGATGCTGCTCGAGTATTTCAGGTGTAATTTTCATATCAGGAACGCGCCTTCGATTTAACGTTCAGGTATTCAACCATGGAGAGGAAGAGCGCCCGCCCGTCATTGCTGCCGAGGACGCTCTCGGCTGCCCTTTCGGGGTGTGGCATGAGACCGAGGACATTCCGCTCACGGTTGCAGATCCCGGCGATGTTGTGGAGCGAACCATTCGGATTGGCAGCGGTTGTCGCTTCACCACTCGCACTGGTGTATCTGAAGAGGACTCTCCGCTCACGCTCCAGTTCGGCCAGGGTCGCCTCATCGCAGAAGTAGTTCCCCTCGCCGTGGGCAATCGGAATGCTCAGCACCTGACCGGCCTGGTAGGACTGGGTGTATGGCGTATCGGCCTGCTCAACTTTGACGTTGACGTGTTCGCACCGGAATTTCAGATCACGGTTGCGAAGCAGCGCCCCGGGGAGCAGTCCGGCTTCACACAGAATCTGAAATCCGTTGCAGATTCCGAGGACCAGACCACCCTGCGCGGCGAACCGGACCACCGACTGCATTACGGGAGAGAAACGCGCGATCGATCCTGTCCGCAGATAGTCTCCAAATGAGAAACCACCGGGAAGGATGATGGCATCGTGACCCTCGATCTCTTCCGTCTTGTGCCAGATGAAGTTGACTGGTTGACCCAGAACTTTGCTGATCACGTGATAGGTGTCGTGATCGCAGTTCGATCCCGGAAAGACAACGACCCCGAATTTCATGACGCTGGATTCCTTTTGGCGTAAGGTGAGAACTAGGGATTATTTCTACTACATTGCCGTGCGGTTGTCCAATCACGCACCACTTCTCCGCCCGCCAAAGAGCCAAATGATCCGCTTTGCTGGCAGGATCGATCCGCAGGTTATAGAATGAGGTATGAGTTCGGTCAGCTGTGCAAGATGTGGAAGAGAGATGCGCAAGAAGGCCCGTTACTGTCCGCACTGCGGGGTTCCGGTGGCGGCGCGTCAGGTTGTGCCTGCTCAGCGAACCACCACCGGCGCTCCGGAGGGCATTGCGGCGGTCGAGTCGCCGCGCGCCGATCTCCCCTCCGGACGGCGCACCGATGCTGGTCGGGAATCTCCGCGGCAGGGGCCGCCAGATGGCCTGCCAGTGGGATTACCAGAGGGAGTAGAGGTCGCGCCACCCTTGGCCGGGCCCGGTTTGGCGGTTCAAAGTGATCAGTCGGTCTGGTCACCAGAGCCGGCTGACGCGGCGAGGGTCGATCCCTTTCGGCCCGCGCCAGTCTCCCTCGCGGCGCTGATTCTGCTCGCGGCGGGGTTGGTCTTTCTGCTGGCCTGGCTGGCCATTGGCTAGACGTGGGTGGCGAGACATTCAATGGAGAGGACAAGTAATAATCGACCATGAGTACGACCCATTTCGAGATGATCGGCGGCGAAACGAAGGTGCGGGCCCTCGTCGATCGTTTCTATGATCTGATGGAGACGAAGCCGGAGGCGGCTGGAATACTGGCCCTCCATCCACCGGATCTGCAGTCTTCGCGCGAGAAGCTCTTTCTCTTCCTGGTGGGCTGGCTGGGTGGACCGCCGCTCTATGTGCAGAAGTATGGTCATCCGCGGCTCCGTGCCCGGCACATGCCATTTCCGATCGGCGAGTCGGAGCGTGATCAATGGCTGCTCTGCATGAAGCAGGCGCTTGACGAGGTGGTCGAGCTTGATCACCTGCGTCTTCACCTCTACCAGGCTTTCTTCAGCCTCGCCGATTTTATGCGCAACCAAGAGGGGCGCAACCAGGAGGGGTAAGATTGAAGATAATCCCCTTCGGGACCAGTTCAGGCCGGCCGACACTCAACCGCCACGTCAGTTCACTCGCCGTGGTTGGGGATGGCGAGTGGTGGCTCTTTGATTGCGGCGAGGCGGCGCAGATACAGTTGATGCGCGCCGGACTCTCCGCGCACAAACTGGCCGGAATCTTCATCACCCACCTCCACGGCGACCATTTCAATGGCCTGGCCGGGCTGCTTTCGACCATGTCGCTCGATCAGCGGCAGCGGGAATTGACCCTCGTTGGACCGCCGGGAATCGGCGACTACCTGAACCTGCTCAAACGGCTGCGCATCATCCACATCTCATATCCGCTCCTGCTGCGCGAATTCTCAGGCCGTGATTTCAGAGATTCCGCCGAGTTGGGGGTTTTTGAGTCGGCGCACCACGAGGTGGTCGCGCGTCCGCTCGACCACCGGATCTTCACGCTTGGATACCGTCTGACGGAGAAACCAAAGCCGGGCCGCTTCGATCTGGAGCGGGCGCAGGAGTTGGGCATCCCGGCCGGGCCGCTCTACTCGCACTTGCAGGCGGGGCGCGCGATCACCCTTGCCGATGGTCGGGTTATCGAGTCGGCCGAGGTCGTCGGGCCGCCGCGACCGGGGCGATCGCTCGCCTACTGTCTCGATACGCGCCCCTGCGCCAATGCGGTCAGTCTGGCGCGTGAGGTCGATTGTCTGGTCCACGAGGCGACCTTTACCGATGAGCATGCGGCGGAGTCGGATCAGTATGGCCACTCAACCGCTACCCAGGCTGCCGAGATCGCTAGTCAGGCCGGCGCCAGGCTGCTCTTGATCACCCATTTCAGTTCGCGGTACCCTGACTACCGGCCTTTGCTGGCCGAAGCGCGACGTCGCTTCCCGGCAACCCAGGCGGCCGAGGATCTGCTTGAACTGGCATTGTAGAGTCTGCTCATCCCGCGGCCACTATTACCAACCCTCGCGTAAACTTAATCAAGAAGGCAGTTAAGCCGGCCGGCAGGAAGCCGTCCGGACTATCAGTCATCGGGCCAAAAAGGAGAGTAGATTCATGAAGGACAAGAGCGTTTCGAGACGGCGGACTTTTCTGAAACAGACCGCGACCGGGGTGGCGGCGGCGGCCATTCCAATGACGGCCCTTTCACAGTCACGGGTCGCCGGCGCCAATCGCCGCATTCGTGTTGGATTGATCGGTTGCGGCGGGATGGGGGGCGGCGACCTGCGCGACTTTCTGCGGGTCGGCAATACCGAATGCGTCGCCCTCTGCGATGTCGATGATACACAGACGGCGAAGATGAAGGAGACGGTCGCCCGGGGCTTCAATCAGACTCCGGCGCTGCTGACCCGTGATTTTCGCCGCCTCATCGAGCAGAAGGATATCGACGCGGTGATCGTCGCCACGCCCGATCACTGGCACGCGATTCCGACTATCATGGCCTGCCAGGCGGGCAAGGATGTCTATGTCGAGAAGCCGCTCTCCCTCTCGATCGGCGAGGGGCGGGTCATGGTCGACGTCGCCCGCCGTTACAAGCGGGTCGTGCAGATGGGCACCCAGCAGCGAAGCGGCTCACAGTTTGCCGAGGCCGTCGATTATGTCCGCAGTGGCAAGCTGGGCAAGATTCGACTCGTCAAGACCTGGGCCTACCAGGACTGGATGGGAAACATCCCGGTCGTGCCCGACGAGCCGGCGCCAGCGACGGTCGATTATGACATGTGGCTTGGTCCCGCCCCCCGGCGTCCATTCAATCGGAACCGCTTCCATTTCAATTTCCGCTGGTACTGGGACTACTCGGGCGGTCTGATGACCGACTGGGGCGCCCACATGATCGATATCGCCAACTGGGGGATGGGCATCAAGGCGCCCCGGGCGGCCATGGGGGTCGGGGGCAAGTTTGGCTTCCCGGAAGATGCCGAGGAGACTCCGGATACCCAGCAGGCCCTCTGGGAGTGTGATGGCTTCAGCATGGTCTGGGAGCACGCGACGGCGATTGGCAAGGGGCCCTACGATCGTGATCACGGTGTCGCCTTCCACGGCAACAACGGCGTGCTGGTGGTCGATCGCGGCGGATGGGAGGTCTATCCGGAGACGGAGACGGTCAAGCGACGCAAGACCTACCGCATGGCTGGCGAACCCCGCCGTGGCCCATCCGGTGAAGATTCCCACCTCGCCCACGTCCGCAACTTCGTCGAGTGCATGGATTCGCGGCAGAATCCGCGCTCAGATGTCGAGATTGGCCACAACTCGATGATTGCCTGCCACCTCTCCAACATCGCCTTCCGTCTTGGACGACGCGTCCAGTGGGATGTCGACAAGGAACAGTTCGTCAACGATCCCGAGGCCCAGAAGATGGTCACGCGCGAGTACCGCGCCCCGTGGAAACTGGTGGGATAAGTGGGCTGCCCCGCTCCCGAAAAGACGCGAGCCGGTCAGGGGATCTTCTCTCCCCTGACCGGCTCGCGCCATTATCAAGCTGACGAAGAGGCCTCAGCGGCGGCCACGACCAGTGGTTGCCGCTCCGCCAAAGATTGAACCGAGCACTCCGCGCACGATCTGTCTGCCAATCGAGGTGCCAATCGAGCGGGCGGCGCTCTTTGCGAGCGCTCCCAGGACATCACCCGCGGCATCCATCATCGGCGAGGACTCCTCGCGCGGGGGTGGCGCGGTCGGCAATGGCGTGGTCTGCGGCTGCGCCTGGCGCCCTTTCAGTATTTCATAGGCCGATTGCCGATCGATGGCATTCTCATAATGGCCGTGGAGAAGTGAGTTCTGCAGCGCCTCCGCCCGTTCGGCGGGCGTGATTGCCCCAAGCCGGCTCTGCGGTGGAGCGATGAGGGCACGGCGAACGATCCCCGGCGTCCCCTTCTCCTCGAGCATCGAGACGAGGGCCTCGCCGACTCCCAGCTCGGTGATCGCGGCTTCGACATCGATCGCCGGATTCTGCCGGAATGTCGTCGCCGCCGCCTTGACCGCTTTCTGGTCGCGGGGGGTGAAGGCCCGCAGCGCGTGCTGGACGCGGTTCCCAAGCTGCCCCAGCACGACATCGGGAATGTCGAGCGGGTTTTGGCTGACGAAGTAGATACCGACCCCCTTCGAGCGGATCAGCCTGACCACCTGCTCGACCTTCTGCATCAGGGCGTCGGGGGCGTCATCGAAGAGAAGGTGCGCTTCGTCAAAGAAGAAGACCATCTTCGGCTTGTCGAGATCGCCGACCTCCGGCAGGTTCTCATAGAGCTCCGCCAGCATCCAGAGCAGAAATGTCGCGTAGAGTTTCGGCGACTGCATCAATTTGTCGGCGGCGAGAATATTGATGTACCCCCGACCATCCTGATCGGTCTGCATCATGTCTTCGAGATTGAGCGCCGGTTCGCCAAAGAACTTCTCTCCACCCTGCTGATCGAGCTCGAGCAGCCGCCGCTGGATCGCCCCGATACTGGCGGCCGAGACGTTCCCGTACTCCGTCGTCAGCGATTTCGCGTTGTCCGCGATATGCTGGAGCATCGCCCGGAGGTCCTTCAGATCGAGCAGGAGCATCCCCTGGTCATCGGCAACCTTGAAGACGAGGGTCAGCACGCCGCTCTGGGTGTCGTTGAGGTTGAGGATGCGGCTCAGCAGCAGCGGCCCAATCTCCGAGATGGTCGTTCGCAGCGGATGACCCTGCTCGCCGAAGACGTCCCAGAAGAGGACCGGATAGGCCTGGAACTTGAAGTCCGGCAGGCCAAAGCTGGCGGCCCGCTCACTCACCTTCGGATTCTCGCCGCCGGCCTTGCAGATCCCCGCCAGGTCTCCCTTGACGTCGCCCATGAAGACTGGAACTCCCAGCCGACTGAAGCTCTCGGCCATCACCCGCAGGGTGACGCTCTTGCCCGTTCCCGTGGCGCCAGCGATCAATCCGTGCCGGTTGACCATCCGCGGCAGCAGGTAGATCGGTTCGTGGTCCTTGGCGATCAATATCGGTTCAGCCATCACTCATCACCTCTTTTGAGATCAAGTTATGCAAACGCTGGCTAGTATCCAATGGCTCTTTACCCAAGTCCAGTTGCAACCCCCATGCTGGTCGCAATTGCCCCCTTTTTCCCGGGCGCGGTGGCCCGGTCAGGTCTCCCGGCCCGGTCGGGAAAATTTGCGAAAGTTTTATGCCATCTTTCGACATCTTCCGGCTGGTGTTAAACTGAATCTGGTAAATTCTGCATATCAAAGCCCGCCTTGGATCTTTCCAACAGCAGGCCGACAGCAGGCCCATCCGTATTTTAGAAAAGGGGGCCACTTTTGGAATTCAAAATCGGTCAAAAGGTCATCTATCCAAACCACGGAGTCGCCACGATCGAGCAGATCGAGGCGCGACAGTTTCAGGGAAACACGCAGGAGTTCTACCTGCTGCGTCTCCAGGCCAACAATTCAGTCGTGATGGTTCCGGTTCAGAACGCGGTGACGATCGGGATTCGTCGTCTGCTCCAGCAGCGGGAGTGTCGCGATCTCATGGAGCTGCTCGAGGTGCTGATCGAACCACCCTCGGCGCGGGACTGGAAGGATCGCTTTCGTGGTTTCACCACCGCGATGCGCAGCGGCGACATCTTTGCGATCGCCGAGGTGTTGAAGATCCTCACCTACCTCAATTCGGTCAAGCCACTCTCATTTCGCGAAAAGCAGATGATGGAGCGGGCGCGCTATCTGATCGTCAGCGAACTCGCCGTCGCCTCGAAGAAGGCCGAGAACAACGTCGGTCCGCAGGTCGATCAGGCGATTGCCGCGGCCTTTCCAACGGCAAGATAGATCAGCCCGCGGCGGCCTCTTCTATCGAGTCGCCGTCACCTTCCGGCTTCTCCCGGCGCAGCGAGCCGGGAGTCGTCGATCCTTTCGACCAGCGGGGAAGGAAGGGGCAGTGGCGGCATCCCGATCCGCAGCAGACCCCCCGTTGGAGGTGAAAGTAGCGGGTGAAGACGACGCGATCACCTTCGAGGTAATATTCTCTCTCTTCGATCTCTGTTGCCTGCCTGCTCTTCATTACGGCCACCGGATTCTGCCCATTGGCTTGTTCTGGCCAACCTCGCCTTGAAAGATGTTTCTGGTCGTTGCTCTTGTTGACGCTAATTTTAAGTAAAGACTATAATTGCGATTTTTCAGCCGGAAGTCAAAATGGCGTTGTCGTGGTCGTTACCGATCAGCCGAGCACCCAAGCATGAATGAACTTTTTCGCCTGCTCAAATACCTGCGTCCGTACCGGAAGATCTTTGCCGGCTCGATCATTCTGATGATCGCGACAGGGCTGCTCGAGGGGGCGACGATCATGCTGCTTCAGCCGATCTTCGACACCCTCGCCGGGAGCCAGTTTGGGCAGGTCGCCATGAAGTTTCCGTCCTTCTGGACGACGCTGGCGCCGGCGGGCGAGAACGGTCTGCCGATGATTGCCGGACTGCTGGTCGCCTTCACGCTGGCCAAGGGCGCGACCGAGTATTTCTCATCCTTCTCGATGAGCTACATTGGCCAGCACGTGATTGCCGATCTCCGCTCCTCGCTCTACGACCACCTGATCCGTCAGGCGGCGCCCTTCTTTGCCCGCCATTCGACCAACGAGTTGACGGCGCATCTGGTGAGCGATGCCGCGCTGGTTGAGCGGTCGGTCTCGGATACGCTGCGGGATCTTCTCCGCGAATCGGTCTCGCTGGCCGTCTATCTTTTGCTGCTCTTTCGTCTCAACTGGCGGCTGGCCTCGGCAATCCTCTTGCTGGCGCCGCCGGTGGCCTGGCTGACGACCACCTTCAACCGCCGCCTCCGCCGCCATATCAATTCGCGTCAGGAGAGTGGCGCGGAGATGCTCAACGTCGCCCAGGAGGCGCTCTCGACGCAGCGGGTGGTCAAGGCCTTTGGGATGGAGGGTTACGAGAGCCGCCGGTTTGGCGTTGCCGCCCGGCGGCAGATGGGTGACCAGCTGCGGGCGATGCGCATCTATTTTCTCTCGCCGATCGTCCTCGAGACGGTTGGCATCGTTGCCGTCGCGCTGCTCCTGCTCTATGTCCAGCGGAGCATCATCCTCGGGCAGATGAGTCTGGGCGGCTTTGCGACCTTTCTTGTTGCCATGTTCAAGGCCTACGATCCACTGCGCCGGCTGAGCCGCCTGCAGCACGATCTGCAGCAGGGACTGACCTCGGCGGCACGGATCTTTCGTCTCCTCGACGAAGAGCAGGAGATGCCGGATCGTCCCGGGGCGAAGCGGCTGGCGCAATTCACGCGCGAGATCGAGTTTCGCGATGTCTCCTTTGGCTATGGCGCCGGTTTTGAACAGGCGGTGATCGCCGAGATCTCGTTTCGGGTCCGGGCTGGCGAGATGGTGGCGATTGTCGGCCAGAGTGGCGCAGGGAAGAGCACCCTGACCAACCTCATCCCCCGCTTCTTCGATGTGACCGCCGGGGCGGTTCTGGTCGATGGCCATGACGTCCGGGATCTGCAACTCGCCTCGCTCCGTGAGCAGGTCGCGCTGGTTACCCAGGAGGTGAGCCTCTTCAATGATACGGTGCGGTCCAATATCGCCTATGGCGCCTTTGGTCGACACGACAGTCAGGAGCTGATCGAGGCGGCGGCGAAGGCGGCCCTCGCCGATGAGTTTATCGCCCGTCTGCCGGAGGGTTATGATACAGTGATCGGCGAGCGTGGCCTGATTCTCTCCGGAGGACAGCGGCAGCGGCTGGCGATCGCCCGGGCGATTCTCAAAGATGCGCCAATCCTCATCCTCGATGAGGCGACGAGCGCGCTCGATACCGAGAGCGAGCGGCTGGTTCAGACGGCGCTCAACAACCTCATGGCCGGGCGAACGACGATCGTCATCGCCCACCGACTCTCGACGGTTCGTCGGGCCGACCGCATCATGGTCATGGAGAAGGGGCGGATTGCCGAGGTTGGAACACATCAGGAGCTGCTTGAACGCGGCGGCATCTATCGCCGCCTTTATGAGATGCAATTTGCTGAAGAAGACCTTCGGGAACTTGAAGGTCAGTTAGTCTCAGGGAGTCAAAATGCTTAAAAGCATGACCGGATATGGACAGGGATCGGCGAGTGGTGAGACCTTCAGCGTCTCGATCGACATGCGCTCAGTCAACAACCGTAATCTCGACATTCACTGGCGTTCACCGCAGGAGCTGGCTTCGCTTGAGATTCCGCTCAAGAAGCAGATTCAGTCGGTGATCTCCCGTGGACGGGTCGATGTGACGATCAACTTCACGCAGACCAACCCGGTCGAGTACGAGATCAATCGCTCGCTCGTCCAGGGATATGTCGAGGCGTTGCGGACGATCCGCGATGAGTTTGGCCTGGTTGGTGAGCCGGATCTCTCGACGATCGCCCGGCTGCCCAATGTGCTCATTGCCAAATCATCCCACGGTTTGACGGATGAGGTTGTGCAGGGAATCGAGCAGGCGCTGACGCAGGCTATTGGTTCCCTGATCGCCATGCGCGCTGTCGAGGGCCACCAGCTCCAGAAAGAGATCCTGACCCGGATCGACGGTATCGAGTCGCAGCTCGCAATCATCGAAGCGAATGTCGAGGGAGTCGTCGATGCGTACCGGGAAAAACTGAAGAAGCGGCTGGCCGAGATCCTTGAGAAGAAGGTGGTCGATGAGACGCGTCTCGCCCAGGAGGTCGCCTATCTTGCCGAGCGGAGCGATATCACCGAAGAGATCGCCCGCCTGAGAAGCCATATCTCCCAGCTGCGTGAACTGGTTGGCGGAGAGGATGAGATCGGGAAGAAGCTCGATTTTCTTCTCCAGGAGACCAACCGGGAGGCCAATACCATTCTCTCGAAATCGGCTGAGTTGGCGATCTGCGATGCCGCGATTGCCATCAAGACCGAGGTTGAGAAGCTTCGTGAGCAGGCGCAGAATGTCGAGTAGTGCAGCGAACGGACACCTGATCGTCGTTTCGGCACCCTCGGGCGCCGGGAAGACGACGATCGTTGGTGAGATTCTCCGGCGGGATGCCCGGGTCAGACCGTCGATCTCCTTCACCTCGCGGGCGCCGCGTCCGGGGGAGATCGACGGTGTTCATTACCATTTCGTCTCCTCCCCGCAGTTCCAGTCACTGATCGAGGAGGGGGAGCTGCTCGAGTGGGCGGAGGTGCATGGCAACTACTATGGCACCGGGCGGCGGGCGATCGACGATCTGCGCCAGGCGGGGTTCGATGTCGTGCTGACCATCGATGTCCAGGGTGAGCGGCAGGTGCGGCGGTTCTTTCCGGACGCGCTGACGATCTTTATCATGCCACCGTCCTATGCGGCGCTGATTGAGCGGATGGGCGGGAGAGGGGACAAGGAAGATGCCGCATTTCGGCTCCGACTCCGCAACTCGCTCGATGAGGTGGCCCAGTACCGTCGGTTTGACTATGTAATTATCAACGATCTGCTCGATGAGGCTGTCGCGGAGCTGGAGTCCATCATTCGGGCGGCCCGTTGCCGTGGTGATCGCCGAACCGCGATCGCTGAAGAGATTTTACGAACTTTCGAAGAGCTACAGGGGGAGAGAATCAATGGAAACGCCTGAGAACCAGGAGATGGATGAGATGAGAATCGATAGCAAATACCGGAAGATTCTGATTGCCGCCAAGCGCAGCAAGCAGTTGCAGCGTGGAGCGAAGCCGCGGGTCAATATGCCCAACGCCAAGCCGACCCGGGTGGCGCTCGAGGAGGTTGAGCAGGGGCTGATCGATTTTGAAGTGACCGAAAAGCCGGAATAGCCGGGGCCGCTTCCTGATGAGCTTCCGATGAGATGAGAGTACTCCTCGGCATAACTGGATGCATTGGCGCCTACAAGGCGGCCGAGGTTCTGCGCGGTCTGCAGCGCGCCGGCGTCGCCGTGCGGGTTGTCATGACCCGGAACGCCACCGAGTTTGTCCGACCGCTGACTTTTGAGGCCCTCTCTGGTCAGCAGGTCATCGTTGGAATGTATGATCGTCCCGACTACGCGACGATCGAGCATATCGCCCTTGCCCGCGAGGCCGATCTGCTGCTGGTCGCTCCAGCGACGGCCAATGTGGTCGCCAGGTTCGCGCAGGGGCTGGCCGATGATTTCCTCTCGACCGTCTATCTTTCAAACACCAATCCGGTTCTGCTGGCGCCGGCGATGAATGTCGAGATGTGGAACCATCCGGCGACGCAGGCCAATCTCGAGACTTTGCGGCGGCGCGGAGTGGAGATCATCGAGCCCGGTGTCGGTTATCAGGCCTGCGGTGAAGTTGGGGCGGGTCGCCTCGCCGAGCCGGAGGAGATCGTCCGGCGGACGCTCGAACGCCTCCGCCGTGGCGCGGAGCGGTCGTCGGATCTGGCTGCCCACCACATCATGATTACGGCCGGGCCGACGATCGAGGACCTCGATCCGGCCCGTTACCTCACCAATCGTTCGTCGGGACGAATGGGTTATGCGCTTGCCGAGGCCGCAGTGGCGCGCGGAGCGCGGGTCACCCTGGTCTCCGGTCCGGTGCGGATCCCGCTGCCGGCCGGGGTTGAGGTTCAGTCGGTGCGGAGTGGGCGGGAGATGTACGAGGCGGTCCTGGCTGGCCTTGAATCCGCGACGATCTTTATTGGCGCCGCCGCAGTGGCCGACTTTCGGCCCGTCGCGCGCGCGGAGCAGAAGATCAAGAAGGCGGGGCGCACCCGGCTGACGATCGAGTTCGAGGCGACCGAAGATATCATCGGCGCCGTCGCGGCTGTGCCGGGGCGTGAGCGCCGACTGGTAGTCGGTTTTGCGGCCGAGTCGCAGGCTGTCAACGAGTACGCGGTAGCCAAGATCCGCGAAAAATCGCTCGATATGATCGTTGCCAATGATATCACCGCACCGGGGGCTGGTTTTGATGTCGAGACCAATGCCGCGACGATTATCGATCGTCACGGGCGAGCGGTCGAGCTCCCACTCCAGAGCAAGCGTGAGATGGCTGACCGGATTTTCGACGAGATTCTCCGGTTCGGTTCTGAGCAGCAACGTCGATCCTGAGTCAGCGGGGGACCGCTGGCTCGACCAGATGATAAAAGTGGCTGAACTTGATGATGAACGTGATGAATTGAGGGAGCTACTCGCCCAGACGCTCGAGTATGCGCGATTCTATCGCGAGCTGGGCGTGAGCGGGCTGGAGCAGGCCGAACCCCGAAAGATGCCTCGATTACCAGCCGCGGAGCCAACAGACATGCCAAGGAAGTCAGCAAAGAACGTCTCCGGTGAGCGCCCCAGTGAAGGTGGGCTCACGCCGCCGCCATCACTCCCGCTCATTCCTCTGCCGGGGGCCGGGCAATGGGTTGAGTCAGGGGTTGAAATGGAGGCGCCGCCAGTTGAGACCCTCGATGATATCCGGCGCGAGCTGGGCGACTGCCAGCGCTGCAAGCTCTGGTCGACGCGGACGAACATCGTCTTTGGGGAGGGCGACCCACAGACCAGACTGATGTTTGTCGGCGAGGGGCCCGGCGCCGATGAGGATCTCTCCGGCCGTCCATTCATTGGGAGGGCCGGACAGTTGCTGACGAAGATGATTGAAGCGATCGGTCTGGCCCGTGAGCAGGTCTACATTGCCAATGTCGTCAAATCCCGCCCACCTGAGAACCGCAATCCCGAGCGTGACGAGGTGGCCGCCTGTCTGCCCTTTCTTCTTCGCCAGATTGCCGTGGTCAGACCGAAGTTGATCGTTACCCTTGGCAATCCGGCCACCCAGGCGATTCTCGATACCGCGGTGGGCATCACTCGTCTGCGGGGCAACTTCCAGGACTATCCGCGCTTGCCGGGCATCAAGGTCATGCCGACCTACCATCCGGCCTATCTGCTCCGCTCGCCTGACAAGAAACGCGAGGCTTGGGAGGATCTCAAGAAGGTCCGGGATCTCCTGAACCAACTATCCTCCTGAGGACGCCACGCCATGGCCAAAAAATCTCTGCCAGTCCTGCCGACCACGAAGGCCACGCCACAGTATGACTGCACGAAGTGTCCAGGCTACTGCTGCACCTATGAATGGATTCTGGTCACCAAACGGGATATTACGCGGCTCGCGAAGCATTTTGATCTGGCATACGAGGTCGCCGAGCGTCGCTTCACGCGCTACATCAAGGAGTATGGCCACCGCGTGCTTCGCCACCGCGAGGATTCCATCTACAAGAGCGTCTGCCGCTTCTTCGATCAGGAAGCCCGTCGCTGCACCGTCTACCAGAGTCGTCCAGCGCTTTGTCGTTCCTACCCGGAAGAGGAGCATTGCGGTTTCTATGGTTTTCTTGCCTGGGAGCGGAAGCACCAGGACGATGAGACTTTCATTCCATTCCGGAAGTAGGCGTGAGATAAAGACCGCGTGTTCACCAGAGCAGCCGACGATCAGGCTGATGTTGATCTTCCTCTCGTTCGACTTTCTGGAAAAGTGA
>JBEAVZ010000012.1:0-7593 GCA_041160645.1 Acidobacteriota bacterium | reverse complement strand
GTTCCAAAGAGGCGCGCCCAGATACGATTGGCCCAGACGCGCGGAGTGAGGGGATTGTCGGGGTGGACGAGCCACCGGGCCAGACCAAGCCGATTGCGCGGGGCATCGGCCGGAAAGGGGTGGAAGGCGGCCGGAACGGCGGGAGTCACCACCTCACCAGGTTCAAGGAAGTTGCCACGGAGATGGATCTTCGTGACGCGCTGCTTGTCGGTCGCCAGTTCCCGCATGATCGGAAGCTTGACCACCCGATCATTGAATTTTTGGAGGTCGTCGTAGGCTTCGGCGAGCGCATCGATCGTCCGGCGAAGCTCAGGGGTCCAGGCAGGCAGAACGATCTTCGCGGGTTCGAGATCGGTCGTCAGAAGGCGGAACCGGCGCAGTGATGATGAATCGCCATTCTGGTGCGAGACAGTGAGGCGAATAGTGGTCGGGCCCCCGCGCCCATTGATCTGGATAGGTTGTGCAAAATCGAAGACTGCCGTGTGCGGTTCACGCCCCCGCGACTTGATCGACCAGCCAGTCGACTCCTGGCCGTCGATCGCCCGGGCGATATCGCCATCCGCTTCGGAGTAGTCGGCCCGGGCGCGCGCAAAGACGACCGGGCGGTCATCGATGGTCGCCCGCCATTCAGAGACGACCAGGTTGCCAGTGGTGTTGTTGCGCCCGAGGGTCAACTGCCCACTGCTCTGCTTCTCGGGCAACGCTTCGAGGCGGAGCGCGGTATGGGTTCCCACCGGCAGGGTGGCCGTAATTTCGAGGGTCTCTTCGGGCGGGTTGACGCCGCTGACTGACACCAGGTGGTCAGGCTCGATCTTGATGGTCGCTTTGCCACGCGAGACGACCGCGCTGATCGGGATGGTTCGCCATCCCGGGGTATCGACTGGTCGATCAAGCGGCGGGAGCCCCTTCTCAAGATTCTCAATCTTCGCTTTCAACTCCGTGCGGCGCTCCTTCTCGCGCGGGGTGAGCATCTCGAGCGTCGGGGCATCATCCGCGCGGTCGGCGTCCTCGGTCTGGTTGAAGATCGCCAGGAAGCGGTAGTACTCCTCGTGCGAGATCGGATCGTACTTATGGGTGTGGCACTTGGCACAGCCCATGGTCAAGCCCATCCAGATCTGCATGGTCGTGTCGACGCGATCCTTGACGGCGGCGACACGGAACTCCTCATTGTCGGTCCCCCCCTCATCATTGGTCATGGTATTGCGATGGTAGGCGGTCGCAATGATCTGTGACTGGTCGGGGTCTGGCAGCAGGTCTCCGGCGAGCTGCTCAGTGGTGAAACGGTCGAGCGGCAGATCGGCATTAATGGCCTTGATGACCCAGTCACGATAGGGCCAGATCGTCCGGCCAAGATCCTTCTCATAGCCCTTGGTGTCGGCATAGCGGGCCAGATCGAGCCACATCCGCGCCCAGTGCTCACCAAACTGGGGCCGCGCCAGCAGATCATCGACCATGCGCTCCCACGCCTGCGGCGATGGGTCGGCCGCAAAGCGGTCCGCGACCTCCGGCGGCGGGGGGAGACCGATCAGATCGAGCCAGAGCCGCCGGACGAGGGTGTGGGGAGTGGCAGCGGGGCGGCGCGGCAACCCCTTGCCGGCCAGGGCCTGGTCGACCAGGTGGTCGATTGGATGGGTCGCTCCCCGTGCGAGAGGGGGGGCAACGACCGGCTCAAATGACCAGTGGCGTCCCCAGGGCGCTCCCGCGGCAATCCAACGCCGGAGCAGCTCAATCTGCGCGGGGGAGATCTTCCGGTGGGCGGAGGCCGGAGGCATGACGAGATCGGGATCGGCGCTGGTGATGCGGGCCATGATCAGGCTCGCCGCCGGATCGCCCGGTTTGATCGGCGTCCCGGCGCGACGGGGGGCCTTGGCCGACTCTTCGAGATCGAGCCGCAGGCCAGCCTTGCGGTTGCCCTCATCCGGCCCGTGACACGAAAAGCAGTTGGCCGCGAGGATTGGCAGCACATCCCGTCCGAAACGGATCGAGGCATCTGCCGTGTTGGCCGAATTGACCGTTGCCGGCCGGAACCAGGCGAGGCCGGCGACCGCCAGGAGCAGGATCAGAAACTTCAGATGTCGGGTGCTCATCGGGACTTCTCCAGGATAATGCCCAGTCGATCAGACCAGTCGATCAGACCAGTCGATCAGACCAGTCGATCAGACCGGGCGGGCCAGACCAGCGATGGCCCGCAATCCCGCGAGCAGGCCAGCTTCAATCTCTGTTTCGGTGAGTGAACGGGCAGCAATTCCATCGGCGCCGAGGGCCTGGATGAGCGCACCGGCGAGGACTTCACCACCTGTAATCACGACTTCGCCATGGGGCGGCAGCTGCTGGGCGTTGCGTAATCCATCCAGATCGGCGGCCAGACAGGCGCCGATGAGATAGGCGAGCCGCTCGGCCGGGGTCGACTCCGTCCGCTGCTCGAGGAGCCGAACACAGAAGAGGGCTCGCGGCAGCCCAGCCCGACGGGTCTCGGCCATGCCGGCCTTCAGCCAGCGCGGCTCGAGATGGAGGGGACGATCGGCCGGCACCGAGCTGGCGAGGATGGTCTGGGTCTGTGCGGCGTGGATCAACTCTCCGGTGAGCGAGGTGACGCTTGACGCGATACGGCCTTCGTCATCGAGCCGGACGATCTTCCAGTGCGACCCGAGGTTGAGAATAGTCGCGCCGGGCTTGAGCTGTCCGGTCACCACCAGGCCAAGGCCGAGAGTCTCCTCGCCGCGCATCACGTCGGTCGAACCGATCAGCTCAGGGTCGACGCGGTCCGCTCCCGCGCGCACGCCCGGCACGAGCCTGATCGGCAGGTTGGTAATCTCGGGCATGTAACAGAGGTGGTGCTGCGCGGCCAGATCGCCCAGTCCAACCGGCGCGACGAGGTGTGGAACCTCACGCAGACCGAGCGGAGAGGTGATCATTCCGGCGGCGATGACCGTCCACGGCTCCTCGGCAATGCCGAGCGCCGTCGCCTCTTCACAGACGAGGGCAATCGACTGGCGAAGCGCCTCGAAGAGCCGCCGCGGCGAGCCTTCGCGGGCGGTGTCGCGAACTCCAACAGCGGCCCGGGTGGTGGCGACGATCTCGTCTCCGTGAAGATACCAGACCCGCGTGTTGGTCGTTCCGGTATCGATGCAGATCAGGCCGGCGGTCGCCGATGGTGGATGGCTCATGATGGCTCCTTCCCCCCGGAATGGCACGCGGCTATATACTCACTGGCCCGCCTCTGCAGGGCGGCGAGATCGGCGTCGCCGGTATAGTCGCGTCCGAGCAGTTCAGAACCGACTCCAACCGCCCAGGCGCCAGCCGCAAAGTATTGGCGTGCCCGCTCCGGTGTGACCCCGCCAGTGGGGACCAGTCGAGTGCCGGGCAGCGGCCCCTGGATCGCGCGCAGGAAGTCTGTCCCCAGCGGCTGCGCCGGAAAGAGCTTGATCGCATCCGCGCCGGCTTGCCGCGCCTCGACAATCTCTGATGGCGTGAAACATCCGGGCAGGGAGACCAGACCCAGTTGCTTCGTCTGAGTGATCACCGCCTGATCACGGTTTGGAGAGACAATAAACTGTCCACCGTTGTCGGCAACCCGCGTGACCTCCTCAGGCGTCAGCACCGTCCCTGCCCCAACGGCCAGACGGGCACCAAATTGTTCGGCCAGCGCCTTGATGGTCGCCAATGCTCCCGGTGAATTGAGGGTCACCTCCACCGCGCCGATTCCTGCCTCAGCCAGCACCTCAACGATCTCGATCTCCCGCCCTCCAAAGCTCCCGCGAAGTATCGCGACAACTCTTCCCTGCCCGATTCTCTCCAGCACTGTCACCATATCTTGTCCCCAGGTTGGCCTTTCGACCTCCCTCTCCAAGTCTTCTCTTTCTGCTCTGATTTGCCACAATGATTTTATTGAATGTCGACCGAAGGGGCAGTTTAACGCCATTCAGCAAATAAGAAAACGGGGAACCGTCGAAACGATCCCCCGTCAACAATTTCAAATTCTACCCTGTGTGGGCAGTCAGTTAGAAGAGCAACTTCAGGGCAAACTGGATCTCCCGCGCCGGATAGGCGCTCCGGATCGTCCCATAGGAACCTCCGGCAACCGCCGCACCCGTCGAATCCCGACGAATGTTGTTGGCATTCGTATCGGGCACCTGGAAGTTGGTCTGGTTGAAGAGGTTGAACGCCTCCATCCGGAACTCGAGCCGGGTCGTCTCATTGATCAGCCGGAACGACTTATGCAGCCCGAGATCGGCCTGGCTGAAGCTCGGCCCGCGCACCGTGTTCCGCCCCGCCGTGCCGAAGGGCTGGCTGCGGTCAGTGGGCACGACGACGGCGTTGATGTTCAGATAGTTGTTCGGATCGGTCTTGCCACCGCTCGAAGAGTAGAGATTCGGCTGAATCTGGTTCGGACGGTAGGTGAGCGAAGAGCCAACCACGAACTGGGCGGCCGGGCCGTAGGTCAGGTTGGCGGGCAAGCCACTGGTGAGCGTGTTGATGAGGGTCAAACGCCAGCCACCGATGATCCCGTCGACAAGCCCGTTGGCGCCGGAGAGGAAGCGTCCCTCTTTGCCAAACGGCAGGTCAAAGACGAGGCTCGTCGTGTTGTTGAGCGGCTGATCATAGTTTGAACGCCCCTTGTCGTTAGCCAGGTTCTTGATGTTGCCGCGTGAGTTGTCGCCAAAGCTGGCCTCGAGGTGACCAGCCACATTGTCCATCGCCTTCGACCAGGTGAAGGAGTTGAGCAGGTAGAGTCCATTCGCAAAGCGACGCTCGACCTTGACCTGCAGCGCATTGTAGGCCGCCCACCCGCCATTGAAGGAGGCCTGAATGAAGGAGTAGTTGGCGAAGGGACGGCGATTCTGGAGCGGAGTGCCGCCCGCCGGGTCGGTCGCGTTGTTGGGCCGGGCCTGATTGTAATCGGCGAGGGCGATCAACTTGACGCTGCGATTGCCAACGTAGGCGACATCGAGCAGCAGCCGCCACGGCAGCTCGCGCTGCAGGGTGAGGTGCCAGCTCTGGACATAGGCCGTCCGCGTATCCCGCGGGGTAAAGTTGACCCGCGCCGTGAGCGGATTGAAACGCTCCGAAGCGACGAAGCCGGCCGGATAGCCCTGCGGCGTCAGCCGGAAGCAGTTGAGAAAGTTCTCGCCCGTGCAGAGGCCCTGCGAGGGCTGCTGGATGATCTCGCTCCCGACGATGTTCGGACCATTGAAGGCGAGCAGGTTTTCTCCGCCGAGACGATTGAAGTGGACGTAACTGATGCCATAACCGCCGCGGAGAACGGTCTTGTCCATGGCCTGCCAGGCAAATCCCAACCGTGGCGACCAGTTATTGAAGTCCGGATCGACGAGGGCGCGGTCATAGAGCGTCCCATCCTTTGCCCGCAGCAAGGTCGAAGTCGCCGGATCGAAGTTGGCGAGCAGGTTGTCCTTCTCATACTGCGGTGTCGCAAACTCGTAGCGCATACCGAGGTTGAAGGTCAGCTTCTGGTTGACCTTGAAATCATCCTGCAGGTATGCAAAGTGCATGCGCTGCCGGTAGTTGACGATGACGTTATTGTTGAGCGAGTAACTGTTGCGCGCGCCAAAGAGGAAATCGGCGAGATTGTAGAGGTTGTTGCTCGTCGCTCCGCTCGGGCGGCTGAACTGACCGGAGTAGTTGTCCTGGCCATACTTCGGATTGAAATCGTCGATCTGGGTATTGACCAGCTGGTACTCGTAACCCATCTTCAGGCTGTGGCCCTTGACGATGGTCGTGTAGTTGACGCGTGGATTGTAGACGATCGGATCCTGGAATTGCGGGTTGCTGCTCTGGCGCCCAAGGCCGGTGTAGCCACCGATACTCTGGGAATTGAGGCCACCGGCAAAGCGCGGATCGGTCGGCAGACCGGGGAGGCGGAAGTTGGGATCGCCAACGCCGGTCGGGGTCTTGCCGGCCTGGGTCCGCGAGATGCCGAGGCGGAACTCAAAGACCGAGTTGACGTTCAGAATGTGCGTCACGCCGGTCGCGAGCTGCTGGTTGAGCACCCGCACGAAGGCATTGGCCGAACTGTAGACCGGGCCGGGGATCGTCGGGGCCTCAAAGTTGTTCATCTTGCGCTGGCTGAGCCGCGCGAAGACCGTTGTCTTCTGGTTGAAAGTGTGATCGATCTTCAGATCACCCTTGTCGTTGTAGAACTGGCTGCGCGGGAGATCCTCGAAGTTGTTGGCGACAAATCCGGTCGCTGCCGCGTTGGTGGTTGGGGCAACCAGCGCCGCCATGACTGAGCGGGCAAAGGGCGAAATGTCCGCCGTCGGAATGACGCCGTCCGCATAGACGGTTCCGGTAATCGGGTTGCGCACCGGAATGCCGAGCCTTCCCTCGCGCTGGGCCGCCGTGGGAATGGTGGCGAAGCTGAGCGTCCGGGTGATGCGGCGGAAGCCCTCGTAGTTGAAGAAGAAGAAGGTCTTGTCCTTCGCGATCGGGCCGCCGATAGTCATGCCGAACTGGTTCTGCTGGAGCACCGGCTTCATTCCGCGTGTCGGCTTGAAGAAGCCGGTCGCGTTGAGAGCGGTGTTGCGCAGGTAGTTATAAGCGGAGCCGTGAAACTGATTCGTTCCGCTGCGCAGGGAGGCGTTGATGACCGCCCCGCCGGCGCGTCCAAACTCGGCGCTGAAGTTGTTGGTCTGGACCCGAAACTCCTGGACCGCATCGGGCGAGGCCTGGATGACCTGGTTCGAGAACCCCTGGTTGCTCGTCCCATATGAGTTGTTGTCGATGCCATCGAGGACGAAGTTGTTGAGCGAGCTGCGGAGCCCGTTGACGTTGAACGAGGCATCGCGCCCCCCGGAGCCCTGGTTGTTGAGCACCGATTTACGGACGCCGGGCGAAAGCAGGGCCAGGTCGGCGTAGGCACGTCCATTGAGGGGAAGATTGACGATCTGCTGACGGTTGATGACCTGTCCGCGATCGCTGCTCTCAGTCTCCAGAACCTGGATGTTGTCGGCGGAGATCGTCACCGTTTCGTTGACCGCGCCCGGCTTGAGGGCAAGATCGACGCGCTGCCGGGCATTGACCGTCACCTGGATGCTCTCGGTAATCGCTTTGGTAAATCCGGTCGCCTCGGCCGCAACGGTGTAAGCGCCAATCCGGACATTGAAGAACTGATAGTTGCCACTCTCGTCTGTGGTGGTCGTCACCGCGACCCCGGTCGAGACATTGCGCAACGTCACCGTCGCGCGGGAGACCGCCGCTCCGCTGGCATCGGTCACCGTCCCGAGAACGGTCGCCGTATCAAACTGCCCAAAGATAAGCTGCGTGGTCGCGAGGAAGAGTACCGCCAAAAGGGTCGACCGCCGGCATAATCCGGACAGCCTGCTTGCTGATGCTTTCATTGAACCTCCTGAAACTGATCCAAATCGGACGAGCCGATGGTCAATTGCTACTATTTAGTTTGGTAGAACAGCGCATCGATTCTATCCAGTCCGCGTTTGGATCGGTTTATCCTTATGTTAAATTTGCATTAAGATACACGAATCAGCGTCGCGGTCGAAGTAATTAGTGCTGAAAGCGTGATTTTGAGTGGAAAATTGGGCGGGGTTCGGCGATACCTGGGGGGGCGTCGTGGGTGAT
>JBEAVZ010000001.1:0-2600 GCA_041160645.1 Acidobacteriota bacterium | reverse complement strand
TGCACCTCGGGGAGATCAGTCTCGAATGTTCGCGCGCCGGGGCCGCCGCCGCCGCGCTCTGGGCCACCCTGAAATGCTTTCCGCTTCGCGGAGCAGGGAACGGACTCGGCGCGATTCTCAGCCAGACGAGGGAAGCGGCGCAGCGCTGGGCGGCGCTGATCAAGGGCTCCGGGGAGCTCGAGCTGCTCCTCGATCCGGCCCTCGACATCATCACTTTTTACGCGGTCAGCCGTCCGCTGACGACGTCAGGGATCAGTCGGATCACCCACGAGGTCTTTCAGAAGTTGATGGACGACCCGCGCCATCCAGTCTACCTGGCGAAGTTCAATGCCGCGCCGGGACTCTTCCAATGCGTTCAGCCGCTGGTGTGGGACACTCCGTCGGCGACGATCTTTCGCAGCGTGCTCCTCAAGCCGGAGCACGCCGACTATGTTCCTGTTCTGCATCGCCGGGTCATCGAGACCCTGGCCGGGAGAAGCTCATGAGTGAGAGAGAATATCCATACTGGAACCGAATCTACTGGCTGGTGATCATCCTCACCGTGCTTTTGATCCTGGCCCTCTGGCTGATCTCAAATCGGTTCGACTAATTGGCGTCAGTCTCGCCCGTTGGTCTGAGCGACCGCCGCCCAAAGCGCGTGACCGGTCAGCTCCATAATCTGAGGAGAAAACATGCGGATGCATTGGTTGGATTGGACGATTGTCGCGGCATACCTGATCTATATTGTCTACGATGGTCTGCGGCTGACTAAGAAGAGCCAGGAGATCGAGGGGTACTTTCTCGCCGGGCGCAGCCTGCCCTGGTGGGCGGTTGGCCTCTCGGTCATGGCGACGCAGCTCTCGGCGATCACGCTGGTCGGCACGACCGGCCAGGCCTACGACAGCGGCATGCGCTTCGTGCAGTTCTACTTCGGCCTTCCTTTCGCGATGGTCATTCTCTGTCTGACCGTGGTGCCATTCTTCTACCGCGCCAAGGTCTATACCGCCTACGAGTACCTCGAGAGCCGCTTCGACGCCAAGACCCGCTCCCTGACCAGCTTTCTCTTCCTGGTCTCGCGCGGGATGGCCTGCGGGGTGATCATCGCCGCCCCCTCGGTCATCCTCTCGATCGTGCTTGGTTGGAACGAACTGCTGACGGTGCTGTTGATGGGGGTGACAACGACCCTCTACACCATGTTTGGCGGGGTCCAGGCAGTGACCTGGACCGACGTCAAGCAGATGGTCGTCATCTTTCTCGGCCTGGGCGTAATCTTCTTCGTTATTCTCGGTCAGTTGCCGGAGACTGTTTCGCTCGGTGGGGCGATCGAGCTGGCCGGCATGACCGGACGAATGAAAATGGTCGACCCCCAGCTCAACCTGAATGAGACCTACACGCTCTGGTCAGGGCTGCTGGGCGGGCTCTTTCTGGCCCTCTCCTATTTTGGGTGCGACCAGAGCCAGGTGCAGCGATTTCTGACCGCCCGGTCGGTCTCCGAGGGCCGCTCCTCGCTGCTCATGAGCGCATTCGTCAAGATCCCGATGCAGTTGCTGATCCTCTTCATCGGAGTCCTCGTCTTCATCTTCTACCAGTTTGTTCAGCCGCCCCTTATTTTCAAGGCCGATGATCGCGCCCGCGTCGAGTCGCTGCCGCGCTACCAGTCGCTGGAGAGCGACTACAGCGCGGCCTTTGCCGCCCGCCGTCAGGCGGCGCTCGACTTCACCGCCGGCGGAGGCGCCACGGCGCGCGCCGCTTATGAAGACGCGACCAGCCGCATCAGTGAGGCGCGGCGCGGCGCGATTGGGCTGATCCGTGAGCAGACCGGGCGGAACTTCAGCGATGTCAACTATGTCTTTCCAACCTTTGTCACCACTTACGCGCCCATCGGAGTGGTTGGACTGATCATTGCCGCCATCTTTGCCGCGGCGATGTCTTCGGTCTCGGCGGAACTGGCCGCACTCTCGACGGCGACGGTGATCGACTTCTACCGGCGCCATTACCGCAAAGAGGCGCCCGACGCCCACTACCTGAAAGTTTCAAAGCTGGTCACCGGGCTGTGGGGGCTCTTTGCCTGTCTGGTCGCGCTCCAGGCGGGTCGACTCGGTTCGCTGATCGAGGTGGTCAACAAGTTTGGGTCTTACTTCTATGGCTCGCTGCTGGGCGTCTTTGTCCTGGCGATCGGGACGAAACGGGCCAATGGTCACGGGGCCTTTGTTGGTCTGTTGGCCGGGATGGCCACGGTGGCCGTGGTCGCCAACACGACCAGGATCAGCTTTCTCTGGTATAACGTGGTTGGCTGTCTCACCGTGATGCTGGTGGGGATGCTGGTCAGCTTTGTCACGGCCAAGAGATCCGCATAGGAGGCGGGGAGTAGAGATGAGAAAGTTCTGTTCCATCCTGTTGATTCTGGCAATTCTGCTCACCAGTGGGCCGGCGGGGCTGGTGGGTGCCGACACGCGCCCAGAGCCGGAGGATCGTGGCTCCGCCGGGCTGCTCTTTGCTCTGCGGCGGTTGCAGACGATCGCCAGCGTCCTCCATACGGCGGCCCATCCCGACGATGAGAGCACCGAACTGCTGGCCTATCTCGCCCGCGGCCAGGGCGCCCGGGTCGCCTACCTCTCCCT
>JBEAVZ010000534.1:0-4033 GCA_041160645.1 Acidobacteriota bacterium | reverse complement strand
GCCTTCGGGGATCTCTGTTGGCCTGCTCGTCCGTCCGATCGAGGGGCGACCGACGGTGACCTGGGTCGATCCCGATTCTGCGGCCGCCGAGGCCGGCCTGCGCCCCGGTTACCGGATCCTGGCCGTCGATGGAGAGCCGGCGCGGCAGCTTCTGGAGCGGATTCGACGCGACATTGGAGCCAGCTCAACTCCGCTCGCCCTCGAGCTCCAGAGCTATGAACGCCTCCTGCAGTCCGGAAACGGCCGTTCGGTGACCATCGAGTTTGCCGATGAGAACGAGCGGACCCAGTCGATCACCCTCCAGCGGCGGCTGGTCGAGCACCGGCGCCGGGCGATCCCCCGCCTGCTCCCCCACCGGATTGGCTACATTGAACTGACCGGTTTTGGCCAGGAGGTTGAGCAGCAGTTTGAGCAGGCCATGGAGGAGTTGCAGGACACCCGCGGGCTGATCCTCGATCTGCGCAACAATGGCGGAGGTTTTGTCAATTCAGTCCTCCAGATTGCCAGCTACTTCTTTCCCGAGCAGACCGATCTGGGCGAATTTATCGGCCGCGATGGCCAGGCGACGAAGCGTTACACGGGCCTGGCGCGGCTCCTCTACCGCGGTCCGGTCACGGTTCTGGTCAGCGCGCGCTCGGCCAGCGGGGCCGAGATTCTGGCGGCGGCCATGCAGGAGTATCGCCGTGCCCTCGTCGTCGGTGTGCACCCTTCGACCTGTGGTTGTCTGCTTGGAGTCAGTCGAACCATCAGGCTGGTCGATGGCGGGAAGCTCAATGTCAGCGATACCGACTTTCGCACCTCCCAGGGGCGGCGGATCGAGGGGCGGGGTCTCAAGCCAGATCTCTTCGTCGCGCTCCGCGCCGTCGATCTGCTGCGCGAAAGTGATCAGCCGCTCCTTGTGGCCACCGACTATCTCGAAAGACAGATTCTTTTTGGCCATCGTTATGCAATGATCGATTTTTCGATCAGGTTGCCGCGTGAGATCCGATTGGATGAGACGGGCCAATCCGATCTTCGTCAGCAGTGAGTTGAGTAAGGAGGAGTATGGGCAGAGCGATATGGTGTGTGGTGTTGTTGTTACTGGTCCTTGGAGAGGTGCAGGCGCAATGGCTTGTCGCGGCTCAGGACAAGGATAAGCGCGATCTGAACGGCATCGGGTTCGTCGACAATCGCTTTGGCTGGGTGATCGGCAATCAGGGGCTGCTGCTGGCGACGATCGACGCCGGCGACGAGTGGGTTGAGATGGCCCCGGGAATTGGCACCGCCAACCTGAAGGACCTCTTCTTCTTCAACCGGGAAGAGGGCTGGGTGGTGGCCAATGGGGGACGCCTCTTTCGCACCTCCGATGGCGGGGAGACGCTGCGTCTGGCCTATGAACTCAACCAGTCGAAGCAGGGCTTCAACAGTATCAGCTTTGCCTCGAAGAAGAAGGGCTGGGTGGTTGGAACGGATGGACGGATTCTGCACACCAGCGATGGCGGACGCCAATGGCAGCGGCAGGAGAGTGGCACCAAAGAAGAGCTCGTCCACGTTCGTTTTGCGGACGATGAGCATGGCTGGGTGGTTGGGTCGAATGGCACTATCCTGCGGACCGAGGATGGCGGACGGAACTGGGATCTCCAACCGACGAGCCTGAAGGGATACCTCTATCATATCGATATCAGGGGACGCGACAATGCCTGGGTCGTTGGCGACAAGGGGGTGATCCTGCGGACGTCCAATGGTGGAGCGACCTGGGAGAGGATTGCCGTCGATACGATCCAGAATTTGGTCAACATCAGCTTTGCTGACCGGAACAATGGCTGGATCGTCGGGTGGAAGGGGACGATTCTGCGGACAGGCGATGGCGGTCGAACCTGGATCGAGCAGGAGAGCGGAACGCGCGTCAATTTTTTCGGGATCGGTGTGACGAGAAGCCACGTCTGGGTGACGGGTGAGCAGGGACTGGTTCTCAAATATAACCGCGGGTAGGGAAGCGGGAATTGTTGTGAAGGATTGGTGGGACAAACAGGACCGGAAGGGTCCATTTGTCCCACCAATTTTTATTTGTGCTTACTTGGCTGGTTCGATGACCGTTCCGTTTCGCAGCTCATCCGTTCCGCGGACGGCGATCCTCTCCCCCGCATCGAGATCGCCAAAGACCTCGACAAAGTCCTTGCCATTCAGGTTGACCGAGACGCCGCGTTTGACATCGACCCATTCGACAACATTGTTGCGGATGCGCAGGAGAAAGGTTCTCTCCGTCGTCACCGCGATAGCCGATGGCGGGACAATCATTGAAGGGAGCTGCCGATTGGCTGGCCAGAGGATCTGCGGAAACATGCCCGGAGCCAGAGTCTGGTCAGGGTTGAGCACATCCAGTTCGACCGGCATGGTCCGCGTCCGCTGATCGAGGGCGCCAGCGGCGCGGGCGAGCGTAGCTTTGAAAGTCCGTCCGGGAAAGGCCGGGACGGTGAAGGTGACCGCGAGTCCCGGTCGAATCGTGCCCACCTCTCCTTCGGGAAGGTTGACGATCAGGCGCAGCTTCGTCGTCTGCTGCAGGCGCAGGATTGGCTGTCCGGGAGTCGCGAGGCTGCCCGGATGGGCGAGCCGTTCGGTGATGCGCCCGGTGAAGGGCGCCGTTATCTGCAGGTAGTCCGCGGTGTTCTGGGCCGCCTGGGCGCTGGCGCGGGCGGCCTCCTCGATCGCGGCAAGTGAGCCGGCCTGGTTGCGGGCCGCCTCTTCATTCTGTCGAAAGGCCTCCACGCGGGCCTGTTCGGCCTCGACCCGCCGTTGGGCAATCTCCAGTTCATTGCCGGAGACGACTCCCGGAGTCGCCGCCGCCTGCCGGAGCCTCTGCCAGGTTGCCGTCGCCGTCGCGAGCCGGGCCTCGGCCTCGAGGCGCTGGGCCCGGAGGCTGCGCACGTGGGATTCGGCTTCGCTCCGGCGCAGTGTCGCGGCCGTTGTCTTTGCCGCTTCCTCGGCGCGCTTCGCCCCCAGTTCCGGAGCTTCGAGACGCGCCAGCAGCTGCCCGGCCCGGACTGCGGAGCCGCGATCGACCTCGACCCGGCCAACGAATCCGGAGACGCGCGGGGAGAGCGCCGCCTCCTGCCACGCCTGTAACTCACCTGGCAGCCGCAGCTGACGACCGATCTCCCCGGACTCGATCGTGGTGGTCGCAATGACCGGGACGGCCTGCTTCGGCGCTGCCGGTTTCGATTGGCTGCTCTCACCCTGGTTGCTGCGACAGGCGATACCCAATCCGAGACAGATGATGGCAATTGGCAGACTGGCGGAGAGGCCAGCGCGAGTTATCAGGTTTCTCTTGGTGAAGCGGGTCATCTTGACATACCTCGTTCGGGATTGGATTGGTCGTCTTCAAGCAGTGAAATGGAACCGACCGGCGCCGCTCGTTGCAGTGCGGCGAAGATGAAGGGAATGACCAGCAGCACGGCGACGGTTGAGGCGAGCAGGCCGCCGATGACGGCCCGCCCGAGCGGCGCCGTCTGGGCGCTTCCTTCGCCGATGGCCAGGGCCATCGGGAGCATGCCGGCGATCATCGCGAGGGTCGTCATAAGGATCGGCCGCAGCCGTCCCGTTGCCCCGGCCAGGGCGGCGGCGCTGGCGGACAGACCACGCTGGCGTGACTCCTCGGCGAAGCTGACGAGGAGGATCGCATTGGCCGCGGAGACGCCGATCGCCATGATTCCCCCCATGAACGACTGGAGGTTGAGCGTCGTCCCGGTCAGGAAGAGGGCGAGCCCGACTCCGGCCACTACCGCCGGCACCGAGGCCAGTGCGCAGAGCGCCAGGCGCACCGACTGAAAATAGGCCGTCAAAAGCAGGAAGATTGCCCCAATCGAGAGGAGCAGACCAAGGCCAAGGCTTGTGATCATCTGCTGCAGCGCCGGCACCTGCCCCCGAACCGCCACGGTCACGCCGCGGGGCGGTTCGCCGGCCCGTTTGATAGCCCCGTCGACCTCGCCCGCCGTCCGTCCAAGATCGCTCCCGGCAATGTTCCCGATGATCGAGACCAGCCGCTGTTGGTTGTAGC
>JBEAVZ010000451.1:0-2561 GCA_041160645.1 Acidobacteriota bacterium | reverse complement strand
ACCAGAACGAGAACCCTTTCGGGATGCCCCCGGCGATCCGGGAGGAGATCATCCGCCGCGCCCTCGCGACCGACTGGGCCCGTTATCCCGATTTTGTCCCGACCCGCCTGCTCGAAAAGCTCGCGCGGTATACGGGCTGGCCGGCGGACGGAATTATGGCCGGGAATGGCTCGAACGAGATGATCCAGTCGGTGGTTCAGGCGACCATCGAGAAGGGGCGGCGGGTCGTCCTTCCCGAGCCGACCTTCTCGGTCTATCGGCAGGTCGTCAACGTAGCCGGCGGCGAAGTCGCGGCGGTCCTTCTCAACCCGGCGCTCCAGTTCGACCTGCCGGCGATCCACGAGGCAATCCGGGTCCACGATCCGGTGTTGACGATCATCTGCTCACCCAACAATCCAACCGGCGGCACGATCGCCCGGGAAGATCTGATCTCCCTGCTCAGGGCGACGCCAGGGCTGGTGATCGTCGACCAGGCCTATCTCGAGATTGGCGGTGAAGACTTTGTCCCCCTGCTGCGCGACCACGCCAACCTGGTCATCCTCCGCACCTTTTCGAAGGCCATGGCCATGGGTGGACTCCGGGTCGGCTACTGCCTCGCCGCGCCCCAACTGATCACCGAGTTCAATAAGGCGAAGATGCCCTACAGTCTCAACATCTTCTCGATGATCGCCGCCGAGGTGACCCTGGAACGGCAGCACGAACTGACTCCGCTCGTCGAAGCGATGGCCTATGAACGGGAGCGGCTCTTCGCGGAGCTGTCCCGGATTCCCGGCCTGCGGCCGGTCCCCTCCGCGGGAAACTTTCTGATTACGGAGACTTCGATTCCGCCGGCCCAGCTCTTTCGACAACTCCACGAGCACGGCTTTCTGATCCGTGATATCAGCAAGTCGCCCCTGCTCTCCAACTATGTCCGAATCAGCGTCGGCACCCCGGATGAGAATACCCATCTGCTGGCCGCACTGCGTACCATCTTCGACAACCAATGAAACGATACGCCGAAATCGACCGTCAGACCCGGGAGACCCGGATCCACCTCACCCTCAACCTCGATGGAACGGGGCGCAGTGAGATCAGCACTGGCATCCCGTTCCTCAACCACATGCTCGATCTCTTTGCCCGGCATGGTCTCTTTGACCTCACGGTGAACTGTGTCGGGGACATCGAGATCGATGATCACCACACCGTCGAGGATATCGCCATCTGCCTTGGTCAGGCTTTCGCCCGTGCGCTCGGCGAGAAACAGGGGATCACCCGCTATGGTCACGCCTATGTCCCGATGGACGAGACGCTGGCCCGCGCGGTGGTCGACCTCTCCGGTCGCACCTACCTGGTCTATCACGTCGCGGAAAAACGCGAGAAGGTTGGCGCCTTCTCGGTTGAACTGGCCGAACACTTCTGGCACTCCTTCGCCGAGCATACCCGCTGCAACCTTCACCTCGAAGTCTTCTACGGACGCAATCAACACCACATTCTCGAAGCGGTCTTCAAAGCCGCCGCCCGCGCGCTCTCGCAGGCCGTCCGCCTCGATGCCCGCATCGACGGAGTCCTTTCGACAAAGGGCACGCTGACAGGTAACGGATCATGACTATTGCAATTATCGATTACGGTGTCGGAAATCTGCGCAGCGTCGAGAAGGCCTTTACGACACAGGGGATCGACGCCGTCGTGACGGATGACCCGCAGATTCTCAACCGTGCCGACAAGCTGGTGCTGCCGGGCGTCGGCGCATTTGCCGCCTGTATGGACGGTCTGCGCCGTCATGGATTTGACCAGCTGGTGATCGAAGCGGCCGCGGCTGGCACCCCGATTCTCGGTCTCTGCGTTGGTCTGCAGATGATGTTCGAGGAGGGGCACGAATTCGGTGTCCACCGTGGTCTGGGTCTGATGCCCGGGCGGGTCATCCGTTTTCCGGAGGGACTCCACGTCCCGCACATCGGCTGGAACCAGGTTCACCTGCGGCGACCGGACCACCCGGTCCTCAGCCACCTGCCTGACAACTCTTTCTTCTATTTTGTCCACTCCTACTACGTCGAACCAACCGACCCCGCCTGCATCATTGGCGAAACTGAATATGGCATCAGGTACGCCTCGATCTGTGGTCAGGGATCGGTCCTCGGAGTCCAGTTCCATCCGGAAAAGAGCCAGGCCGCCGGCCTGAACCTCCTGCGCCATTTTGCCGCGGGATAAACGCGCCGTCTGCGCCAGCCAAGCGATCTCCCTTCCGGATCGATCTCTATTGACCGGAATGGGAAACTTGATTAAATTCATCAGGCAATCTCATCCGGAGGTTGCTGGCTCACTGATCGAGAGCGGACCAATTGCGCCACTGAAATCTCTTCTTGAAAAGTCTCAAGGTTAGGTCGATAGCCATGGAAGATATTCGCAATCACCCCACATTGACCTTTGGACCATTCAGACTAAACACTGAGTATAACCGCCTCTACCGGAATGAACGGAATATCCCGCTTCCCCGGAAACGTTTCGATATTCTGCTGCTGCTGGTGCAGAATCCGGGGCGACTGCTGACCAAGAATGAGATCATTGAGCGCATCTGGCCTGAC
>JBEAVZ010000334.1:0-4687 GCA_041160645.1 Acidobacteriota bacterium | reverse complement strand
CTTCAACGGCCTGGTCCGCCACTACTACCTGCGCCAGGGGCCCCACGTTGCCGATATCCAGGTCAACCTGGCGTCCAAGGATCGCCGTGACGCGCAGAGCCACGAGATTGCCAAGCGCGTCCGGCCGCTCATCCAGCAGATTGCCGCAAAGTATGAGGCCCGGGTCAAGGTCTCTGAGGTTCCGCCTGGTCCCCCGGTTCTCCAGACGCTCGTGGCCGAGGTCTATGGTCCCGATTCCCGGCGACAGGTCGAGATTGCCCGGCAGATTCGGGACATCTTTGATCGGACCGATGGGGTGGTCGATGTCGATTGGTATGTCGAGGATGACCAGACCCGCTACCGTTTTGAGGTCGATCAGGAGAAGGCCGCCCTCAATGGCGTGGCGGCTGAGCAGATCGCCGCAACTCTCCGCGTCGCGCTCGATGGACTCCCGGTCGGTCTCGCCCACCCCCCGGTCTCCAGGTCGACCGGGGAGCCTGGACCGGTCGAGAAGGAGGATCTGCCGATAGTTCTGCAGATGTCCCGGGCCGATCGTTCCGGTCTCGAAGAGCTGAAACAGATTCGCGTCGTTGGTGAGCGGGGCCAGCTGGTTCCGCTTGCCGAGGTCGTTCGCGTCGTCGAGCAGAAGAACGAGAAGAGCATCTACCACAAGAATCTCATGCCGGTGACCTATATCACGGGCGATGTCGCCGGCAGCGAGGAGAGTCCGGTCTACGCCATTCTCAAACTGAATGAGGCGATCGACCAGCTCCAGCTTCCCGAGGGATACCGGCTCGAGAGGTACGTCGCCTCGCAACCCTTCAGCGGCGAGAAGTATGCGATGAAGTGGGATGGCGAGTGGCACATCACCTATGAGGTCTTTCGCGACCTTGGCCTGGCCTTTGCCGCGGTGCTCATCCTCATCTACATTCTGGTCGTCGGCTGGTTTCAATCCTTCCGGACGCCCTTCACGATCATGGCGGCGATTCCGTTCTCGCTGGTCGGCATTCTGCCAGCCCACGGGATGATGGGCGCCTTCTTTACCGCGACGTCGATGATCGGCTTCATTGCCGGCGCGGGAATTGTCGTTCGCAACTCGATCATTCTCGTCGACTTCATCGAGCTCCGGCTCAGGCAGGGGATGCCCCTCGCCGAGGCGGTGGTCGATGCCGGCGCGGTCCGTTTCCGACCGATGATGCTTACGGCCGCGGCGGTCGTCGTTGGGGCGATCGTCATTCTCTTCGACCCGATCTTCCAGGGGCTGGCCATCTCCCTCATGGCGGGTGAGGTCGCCTCGCTGCTGCTCTCGCGCATGACCGTCCCGATACTCTACTATCTCAGTGAACGGAAGAGACATTCCGTTGGGGAGGAACTATGAAGACATCGATCACCAGACTCGCCATCCTCTGGCTGCTCATCCTCGTGATGATCCCGGTTGCGATCGCCCAGGAGCCCACCCAGGACCAGGCCCGACGGCCCGGGATGGGCGCGGGAAGGGGCATGGGAATGGATCAGGGCCATCGTCAGGATATGCAGACGATCCACGCCCTCTTTGACGGGCACCAGAAGATCACCCGCACCGTGACCACCACCCCTGATGGCGTGATCACCCTCACCGAGTCGAAGGATCCGGCCGTGCAGGCGCTGATCGTCGCCCACGCCCAGGCCATGAAGAAGCGGCTCGAGGACCGGCGGCCGATCCGGGACTGGGATCCCCTCTTTGCCGCGCTCTTCGCCAACGCGGCGAAGATCCGCATGGAGGTTATTCCAACGGAGCATGGGGTGAAAGTGGTCGAGACCTCCGCGGATCCGGCCGTCGTCAGGCTCATCCAGGCCCATGCCGACGGAGTCACTGAGTTTGTGCGGGAGGGGGCGGCGGTCATGCACAAACGGCACGACCTGAAATAGTCGCGCGAAGGGAGGGGGGCCGGCGCAGTTCGGTTACCTGAGCATCTCGTGGATCGAGCGCAGCAGATGCTCGGACGTGAACGGCTTGGGGAGGAACTTTCGCGCACCGGCGAGGATCGCGTCACGGATCATCGCCCGGTCACCGCCTCCCGACCAGGCGATAATCCGCGCTCCCGGATTCAACTTGCAGATGGCACGGATCGTCGAGGGACCATCCATGAATGGCATGATCAGATCGGTCAACACCAGACTGATCTCATCCTTCAGGTCGGCATAGGTCGTAATGGCCTCGACGCCGTCACCCGCGGTCACCACCCGGTAGCCGTTGTTCTCCATCATTTCACGCGTCACCTCGATGATGCTCTGCTCGTCATCGACCACCAGCACCAGCTCTCCGTGGCCACGCGGGAGATCTTTCGATTCGATCAATGAAGATTCGTTCAATTTTGATAAAACCTCACTTATTTAGGCGATAATGGCAAAGTGAAACGACGTTCGATCGGCCCACTCTCTGCTCCAGTACTTCCGGAGAAGCATAAAATCGTCCAGGCATTAAAAAGGTCATTGCAATCAGTATGCCAGTAAAATGCAGGCAGGTTGTGGATCTAAGTGTTGACCAGTCTGGTTTTACCGCGGGGCTCGCGGCGGAGGGGGTGGTGATTTTTTCACACTCTGCGGCTGGGGTGGGTGATACTTCTCATCCCTGACGACGGTTCCGTCTGTCCTCTGCTGTGGACACCTGACCGCGCCGATGCGTCAACATTGATTGTCACCAATCCGGAGTTCCATGGCCTATCTCCAGTCCTGACAACATTTGGGGTGGTGTATACTATCTGGCACGCTTTTTGCAATGCCTAGGTTTGGCTGATCTGACGGCGCGGATGGTCAGGTCACTACCGGGAGCCGCCACGGCTCTTATTCCGCTCAACTCCGGAGTTTATATGTCAATCGAATCGATCGTCAGTGGGCTGGCAGAATTTATACGCGATGAGGGTGGGCAGAGCGTGGTCGAGTACTCACTCCTCCTCAGCCTGATCAGCGCCTCCTCAGTCTTCATGGCTACCCTGATGGGGCTGAGCATCGGACGCCTGATCGGGGTCGATGGGGTGATGGTCATCCACTACACCGAATGGGCCATCGACCGCTACCAGGAGCGCTGAGCGCGGTTCAACTATTCGGTGTAGCGCTTGAAAGGATTGGATTTGCGTCGCCAGCCGCGGTTGGCGAGATTCTGGAGGTGTTGATAAGAGAGCCTCTCTGATTCATCGGTCGATCGCTCCCTGATCGTCAGCAGTCCGCAGGCCAGCGGAATCATCAGGTAATGGATCTTCCCCCCCGCCGCATCATAGACATAAGAGAGCACCCGCATCAGCACCTGCCAGGGTGAGCCAGCGCGGGTCGCCCCGAGTTCGGTGACCACGCCGACGTAGCGGGCGCCAAGCAGATGGAGCGGCTCAAAGTTGAGCACGGCAAAGATCAGCAGCCCGGCATAGAAGTTGGCGAGCGGCGCGATAGCGTCCTTGCGCCAGGCGATCAGCAGCGAGAAGAAGATGATCGTCGTGATGATGAGGATCGGGGTTGGTGAGAAGATCGGCTGAACCGAGGTGACCTCTTGCGGGCCAGCCTTGATCCCGGTAACAATCGACAAGAGAAGCACCAGCACCGCCATGACTATCCAGTTTCGCCACTCGCGGAGCGGGGCGCGCGTCGAACGCAGATCGGCAAACCAGAGCGCCATCAGACCGCAGACTCCCCCCTCGAGAAGACCCTGCAGCAGCGGGGCCGCACTCGCCGCCAGCGGGTGGCTGAAGAGTGAAAAACTGTAACCCGCTCCCCGCAGACCCTGTGCCTGCAGCACATACTCCATCAAACCCATCAGCAGTCCACTGCTCAGAAAGACCACGAGGTGGCGACTATCCTTGCGCGTCGCCAGCAGATAGAGGGAGATTCCGAGGCTCAGGACTGCCAGCAGCAGACGGGTCTCATAGTAGGCGGTGTGGTCGTAGGTTCCAACAATTACAAAGTCCATAAAAAATCCGGATCATCCACCACGGGTCACTCTTTACAGATTGAGTCCTGTCTCCATCGGGCCATTCAATCATTACCCTGGCATTACCCTGGCATTACCCTGTCATTGCCCTGGCCTCACTCTGCTCACTCGTTGATCGGCGCCTATTCTACTCCTCTCCAGGCAAAAGCCAAAAGTCGGAAGGCGAAGAAGTGGGGATCTGACAGGGCATTTGCATTATGAACCCGCTTGACAAGCCGGCCAGAGTGAAAGGGCTGATAGGACCTATAGGATTTATTCGCAGATCGATCAGCGCACTATTCCTGGCCGTACTTGTCCCACTGGTCCCACTGGTCCCACAGATCAGGGCGCCTGAATCTTAAAATGCGATTTCGCGGGGCTTTTGCAGAGACCCTTTTTACCTTTTCGACGCTGGTGGGACAGGTGGGACAGGTGGGGCAGGTGGGACAGGTGGGACAGGTGCGACAGGTGCGACAGGTGCGACCGGTGGGACCGGTGGGACAGGCAGAAAGACTATCACTGCTCTGCAGTGAACAATTGAGATCTGAATTGCCAATTTTGAATTGATCGCTATGATTGATCAGGACGCAAAATTCGCCAGAGAAGAGGAGAGAGACCACTTTGTCAGCAACGATCCTGATTACAAGACAGCTTCCGGAGACAGTCCTGCAGCGTCTGGGTGAGGCTTGTCAATACCGGTGCGGGGTGGTCAGTGGTTCGATCACGCGCGCCGCGCTGTTGGCCGGGGTGGAGGGGGTCGATGGTCTCATC
>JBEAVZ010000310.1:0-3245 GCA_041160645.1 Acidobacteriota bacterium | reverse complement strand
GCTGCTGCACCGGAATGCGACGGTGACGATCTGCCATTCGCGGACGCGGGACCTGGCCGCCGTCTCCCGCCGGGCCGATATTGTCATTGCCGCCATTGGGCGGACGGCGATGGTGACGGGCGACTACATTGGCGACGGGGCAGTGGTGGTCGATGTCGGCATCAACAAGGTGACGACGGAGGAGGAGGTCCGGCGGATCTTCACCGATGAAGAGGCGCCAGGGCGGCTCGAGGATCTGGCGCGTCGGGGCTACACGCTGGTCGGCGATGTCGAACCTCGTTCGGTCGTTGGCCGGGCCGGATGGTTTTCGCCGGTTCCCGGCGGCGTCGGTCCGCTGACGATCGCCATGCTTATGAAGAACACCCTTCGCGCCGCCGAGACCCGCCGGGGGCGGCTCCGCTGAGGAGAGGTTACTGATGCTCAAAGTGGGATTGACCGGCGGCATCGCCTCTGGCAAAACATTTGTGGTCGGTCTGCTGCGTGATTTTGGCTGTTACGTGCTCGACGCGGATGCCACTGCGCACCAGGTCATGGAGCCGGGGCAGCCGGCCCACGCCGAGATCGTCGCCCATTTTGGGGCGGAGATCCTCGATCCGGCGGGACGGATCGATCGGCCTCGACTCGGAGCGATCGTCTTTGCCGATGCCGGAGAGCGGGCTGCTCTCAATGCGATCGTTCATCCGCGAGTCTATGAGGCCCAGGCCCTCTGGCTGGCCGAGGTCGCCGCGCGCGATCCCCGGGCGATTGCCGTGATCGATGCGGCGCTCATGATCGAGACCGGCTCGTGGCGCCGTTTCGACCAGCTCGTCGTCGTCCATTGCCAGCCGGAGATCCAGCTGTCCCGGCTCATGGAACGGAACGGGCTCACCCGTGAAGCGGCCGAGGCCCGGATTGCCGCCCAGTTGCCAGTTGCCGAGAAGCTTCGCTACGCCAACTTCACGATCGATACCTCGGCTGGTTTCGACGACACCCGTCGCCAGGTCGAGCTCCTCTACCGACAACTCCGCGAGCTGGCCGCCTCTCCGCTACCTCAACTCTGATTCCCGTCTTTTATGGCCGCCCGCTGCGGCGCCTATCGATACTATGGACCATAGTTCAAGTTATGCCCAACTGCTGCGCGGTAATCGTCCCTTTCGCCACCTCTGGTTCGGGCAGGTGATCAGCGAGCTGGGGACGTGGTTCTCGTTTATTGCTGAGCTGGGACTGGTTGCCCGCCTCTCCGACTCGCCGCTGGCGACGACGGCCCTCCTCGTCTCCCGCTTTCTGCCGGTCCTCCTGATTGCTCCATTCGCCGGAGTGGTGGTTGATCGCGGCGATCGGCGCCGGATCATGATCGTCACCGATCTGCTGCGGGCGCTGCTTGCGCTCGGCTTTCTGACCGCCTCGATCGGGGCCCCGCTCTGGGTGATCGTTCTCCTCAGCGGACTGATGACGGTCACCTCGACCTTCTTCGACGCGGCAAAGAATGCCGCGGTCGCCGCCATGGTCGCTCCGCCGGAGATGCTGACCGCTAATGTCCTCATCTTCTCGACCCGCTTTCTGCAGCTGACGCTGGGAGCGGCCCTGGGAGGACTGACCGCCGCCCATCTCGGTTATGAAGCGGCTTTTGTGATCAACTCCCTCTCATTTGTCGCCTCCGCACTCTTTGTCGCGAAGGTGCCAGCGGCGGTGACCCGTCTCTCATCGCTGGCGGGCGAGCAATCTACCAGGTTTCTCAGCGATGTGCGCCTTGGGCTGGCCTACATTGCCGCCACCCCATTCATCCGCGCGATCATTCTGATCAATATCACCTGGGCGGTTGGCGGGGGGATGGCCAATCTCCTCTTCGATCGCCTGGCGAGACACGTCTTCAGCACCCCGGGAGGCGCCAGTGGCGATGCCAACCTGGCCTGGATCTTCACCTTCTCGGGAGCCGGTCTGCTGCTGGGGATGCTCCTCGCCCGGCGGGCCGGAGTCTGGGCCGATAATCCGCGCCGCGCCGGTCGTTTCATCGGCTGGACATTGCTGCTCCAGGGACTCGGCTTTGCCGCTGCCGGAATGATGCCCACCCTGCCATTCTTTGTCGTCACCATCCTGCTCAGCCGGGCGATCCTCGCCGTCGAATTTGGGGTCCAGGAGACGATGATGATGCGCGTTCTGCCGGACCATCTCCGCGGACGTGTCTTCACGACCGACCGGGCACTCGAGCTTACGACCATGTCGCTCTCGATGCTGGCAGCCGGCTCGCTTCTGACCTGGATCGGTCCGCGCTCTTTGATCATGCTCTCAGGACTGCTGGCCGCTTCGCCGGGATTTCTCTGGCTGTTCGCTATCTGGCGGGGGAGGTTTGCCGTTCCGCCGGCGGCGCTGACGCGTCCACTTCTCCGGCACGATGGGCCGGACGAGGGGTGAGACGACCTACTCTTCGATCCCGAACTCCAAAATCATCTTGTGGAGATACTGGCGACTGATCCGCAGCTGGTGGGCAGCCTCCGAGCGCGAATTGTGGCATTCGCGCAGCGCTTGCCGGACCAGCGCCCGTTTGAAATTGGTGAGAGCCGACTCGAAGGAGAGATCTGCGGGGAGGGAACTATCGATCTGCGCCGGCGGCAGCGGCAGCGGAGTCTCGGCTGGCTCGCTCGGCGCCTGATTCCCGATCTTCGGCGGGAGCGAGTCGATCGTCAGCTCCGGGCCGGTGCTGATGACCACCGCTCGCTCCATGATATTTTCGAGCTCGCGGATGTTCCCCGGCCAGCGGTAGCGGGTCAGTCTCTCCTCGAAATCCTGACTCAGGGAGGGGATCGGTTTCTCGTGCTTACAGGCGGCCTTGCTCACAAAGTGGCGGGCGAGGATCGGAATATCCTCCACCCTTTTCCGGAGAGGCGGCAGCTCGAGGTTGACGATGTTGAGCTGGTAATAGAGGTCAGCGCGAAACTGTCCGTTGTCGACCATGTCCTCGAGGTTCCGGTTGGTCGCGGCAATGACGCGGATATCGACCGTCAGGATATCCTGACCACCCAGCCGCTCAAATTGCCGCTCCTGGAGGACCCGCAGCAGCCTGACCTGCATCGCCGGGGTGAGATCGCCGATCTCATCGAGGAAGAGTGTCCCCTGGTTGGCCAGCTCGATGCGCCCCGGCTGCGGTGTCTGGGCCCCGGTGAAGGCCCCCTTCTCGTGCCCGAAGAGCTCCGACTCGACGAGGGTCTCCGGCAGCGCGGCGATGTTGCAGGCGATGAATGGTTCCTTGCTCCGCGGACTGATCTGGT
>JBEAVZ010000291.1:0-3638 GCA_041160645.1 Acidobacteriota bacterium | reverse complement strand
GTCGATATGTGGCTGGTCATCTGTCGTGAGTACAACGAGGATCCGGTCTTTCGATCGCTGGTCTCACCAACAGTCTTTGCGGCCCGTCGCCGGACGATTCTCGTCTTCCACGATCGTGGCGTCGCGTCAGGAGTCGATCGCCTCGCCCTTGGCGGAGGCTCGAATGGTGGACTCTACACTGTCTACCGTGATCCGCAGGTCGAAAACCGCGAGCTCTGGGGGGAGGGGCAATGGGCGTTGCTGCGCAAGCTGATCGAGGACCGTCAGCCTCGCCGGATCGCGATCAATGTCTCGGCGACGCATGCCTTCTCTGACGGGCTGTCGGCGGCGGAGTACGAGAAGCTGGTCGCCGCGCTTGGGCCGCAACTCTCGTCACGGCTGGTGCGCCACGATGAGCTGGCCCTCGAATTCATCGAGACGCGGGTGCCGGAGATGCTCCCCCATTATCAGGAGATGATGAGACAGGTCCACCAGATCATCGCCCGTGCCTTCTCTTCCGAGGTCATCAAGCCCGGTCGCACGACTAACCAGGATGTCGTCTGGTGGATGCGCCAGAGGGTTCAGGATCTCGGTCTGGGAACCTGGTTCCAGCCAACGGTGCGTGTCCAGCGGCGCGGAGCGGGTATTCCCGGCAATCTTGCCGAGGATGCTCCGGTGGTCATTGAACGTGGCGATGTTCTCCACTGCGATTTTGGAATTCAGGCGATGGGCCTGGCGACCGATACCCAGCATATGGGCTATGTTCTTCGCGATGGTGAGACCGATGTCCCGGAGGGTATCAAAAAGGCGCTTCTTGCCACCAACCGCATGCAGGATATTCTCGTCTCCCGTATGCGACCCGGCCGCACCGGCAATGAGGTGCTGCTCGACGCCATCGCGACCATGAAAGCAGAGGGGATTAATGGCACCTTCTACACCCATCCGATCGGCGATCACGGACACGGAGCCGGACCATTGATTGGACTCTGGGATCGTCAGGAGGCCATCCCGGGACGGGGCGACGTGCGGATCATTCCCCAGAGCTGGTTCTCGATCGAGCTGGCGGCGCGGACCCCCATCCCGGAGTGGGATGGGCAAGAACTGTTTGTTGGTCAGGAGGAGGATGTGACCATCGATGATGAGGGGCGTGTGGCGTGGGTTCTTAACCGACAGACTAAGTACCATCTGGTGCGCTAGAGTTGAGGCTGCCCGATGAAGAGACTGGTGTCACTGCTTATTCTGGTCGTGCTGAGTGTCGCTGCCGGCGCGTCGGTCGGTCGCGACTCCCATCTGCCGGCCCAGACTCGGCTTACCCAGACTCGCCCGGCCCAGACTCGCCCGGCCCAGACACAGCCGGCCCAGACTCAGCCGACCCAGGTCGTTCTCCTCGGAACCGGCACGCCGAATGCTGATCCGGACGCCTCCGGGCCGGCAGTGGCGATCGTCGTCAACGACACGCCCTACGTCATCGACACTGGTCCCGGCGTGGTTCGTCGGGCAGCTGCGGCCCACCAGCGTGGGGTCGCCGGCCTGGCGGTGAGCCGCCTCCGACGTCTCTTCATCACCCATCTCCATTCGGATCACACCAGCGGCTATCCCGACTTTATCTTCACCCCGGCGGTGCTCGAGCGGAACGCCCCGCTGCTGGTCTTTGGTCCTCCCGGGCTGCGCCGCATGACCGATCATCTCCGCCGGGCCTTCGCCGAAGATATTGAGATCCGTCTCCGGGGGCTCGAGCCATCGCTGCCCCGTGGTTATGAGGTCCGGGTCAGCGAGGTCCGCGAGGGGGTTGTCTATCGCGATGAGAATGTGACCGTGACGGCCTTCCCGGTCGAGCACGGCAGCTGGAAGCATGCCCTCGGCTATCGTTTCGTGACCCCTGACCGGTCGATCGTCATCTCCGGCGACTGTCGCCCTTCGGCGGCAATCATCGAACAGTGCCAGGGATGCGACATCCTCATTCACGAGGTCTACTCGGAAGCCGGTTTCGCGCGCCGTCCCCCGGAATGGCAGCGGTATCACGCCAGCTTCCATACCTCGACCCGTGAGCTGGCGGCTATCGCCGCGAAGGCTCGCCCAGGCCTGCTCGTTCTCTACCATCAGCTTTTGTGGGGGACGACCCCCGACGAGATGCTTCGGGAGATTTCACAAGGCTATGCCGGCAAGGTCGTCTTTGGCCGTGACCTCGATATCTATTGACCGCTCTTCACCCGCCGCCACTCTGCAGTAATCCTGACCTTCATGACAGGCCGTTCTGATGTTAACTTGTTGTTATTTGTTAAACTTTATTTATATTTTGATTGGCAAAGCTCTCCGCACTGGCTAAACTGAACCCGCTTGATCAGTTTTTTCAATGACGACTATGTTTCTGTCTTCGCTCCTCTTCGTGATCCACGGTGGGGCTTGAAAATGAAGGAGTTCATATCACAATGAAAGATAAGATCTGGGAAGTTGAATTCGAAGGACGACAGATTCGGGTTACCAACCGTTTTACACTCTTTCCACCGCGATCAGCGGAGATTCTCGAGGTTGATGGTCAGTTTGTCGCGCAGGGGAAGGGTGGATTCCTGAGTGAGTACTCGATTATCGAGACCCGGATCGATGTTGCCGGGGTCGAGAAGCAGATTGAAGTCCGACTTGCCCCGGTGCGGGGACGGACGTGGGCGGTCGGATGCCATATCCTCATCGATGGGGTACTGGTTGGCGGCGACACCACCGCCACGCTGCTCATTCCGGACCTGCACAAAGCCCGCGCCGAATACCAGGCCAATCCCCGCCGGTTTGTCCGTCAGCTTGTCCAGCGAAAGTTTCTCATCGAGATTCTACCATTAGCTCTCGCCATGCTGATCATCTACCAGCCGAAGTCGATAATGCAGGGTGTAGAGCTTCTGCTGATCAACATCCTCATCTTTGGTCTCCTGACCGGATGGCAATCGTGGCATTCATTTCGGCAGAATTTTCTCAAGACCAACTGACCACTACTGACTACCCTTTACCAGCGGCATCAGAAACCTGAACAGCTCGATCGTCGCCGGATCGTCTGACTTGCCAAGGTCGGCATTGATCCGGTTGTGGGTCGACTCGTTTGCGGCAAAGATCGTCACTGGTATCTCGGCCGTCTTGAGGGCTGCTCCAAGGCGTCGCGCCTGGGCGGTCACATCCGGTTGGCCGGCGATATGCAGCACCAGAAAGGGCGGGATGCCTTTGCCTTTGGCGATGTGGGTGACCGCTGAGAAGTCAAGGTGTTGACGTGGATCGTTGCCGAACTTGACCCGGTGGCCGAACTCCGGCAATGGCAGCCCGTGCAGCGTTTGACGAAGTTCAGCCGTGGCGATGATCGCCGGAATATCGTACGTATCACCATCCACCGCGACACATCCCCGCAGCACACTGAAGGGCACCCCAACTTCGCGCAGGTAGCGATCATCCGTCGCGAGCAGCGCGGCCAGTTGCGCCCCCGATGAATGGCCCATGATGAAGATCCGGCGCGGATCGCCACCGTGACGGGCGATGTTCTGGTAGACCCAGCCAACCGCACGCGCCACATCACGAACCACCTCGCCCATCGCGACCTTCGTTACGAAGCGATGGTTGGTCGAGACAAAGACGAACCCGCGCTCGCTGAAGGCCTGCGGTTTCTGCTGCACACTCGTCTTGTC
>JBEAVZ010000255.1:0-3339 GCA_041160645.1 Acidobacteriota bacterium | reverse complement strand
CTACCGCGCCAGGGCAATCGCCTTTAAACCTCACCTGACAGGCAAGGTGTTGCTGATAGGACCAATAGGACCGATAGGACTTATTGCACCAGTATGACCAGCAGAACCGGTAAGACCCGTAAGGCCGATTGGATCCGATCGGACAAAAATCTGATAGGACCTATTGGTCCTATTGGTCCTATTCGTCCTATTCGTCCTATCCCGCGGGCGGTCAGCCAACCCGCCAACTTGCGCTGTGATTTCCCATAGTTTACCCTCATTTTTGAATTTATTTCACCATCCGTGGAGCGTTCGCCCGGAGTGTTCACCGGAGCGTTCACCCGGAGCCTTCACCTGGAGCATTCAGTGGAGCATTCAATGGTTGAGACTACCTCTCCTGGTTCGAAAGCAACCAAAGTCGCGGCGATTGGCCTGATTCTGTTCATTTTGAATTGCGCCTATCTTGCTTCTTTTACCGACCCAACCTACGCCCAGATAATCAACATTCTGCTGCACTGTGGACTGGGTCTGCTGCTGGCGGCCGGATTGCGGATCTACCTGCGACGGGAGTGGAGTCGGCTGCCGGCCACCGGGCGGATCGGGATTGCCCTCTTCATTGTGAGCAGCCTGATCGGGCTGGCGATCATGCTCTTTGGCGCGACGCGGCAATGGTTCGGTTTTGGGAAGGCGGTCAAGTGGGCGGGGCCGGTTCACCTTGCGGTGGGAGTGGCGGCGGTCATCCTCATGACGAGCTGGATTCTGCAAAAGCGGACCGCCTGGCCGCTCTATGCGCGAATATTCGCCCTGACGGTGCTCGTTTCACTGATCCTGCCCCCGGTCGCCTCGCAGTATTTGAAGCGGACCCGGGCCAACACCGACTACATCGTCAACCCCACCTCGCCCCCGCTCTCGATGGATGGTGAGGGTCAGGGTCCGGGGGGACCATTCTTCCCTTCTTCGGCGGAGACGAACACCGGAGGGACGGTGCCGGCCAAGTTCTTCCTGAGCTCGGAATCGTGTGCCCGCTGCCACAAGGAGATCTACGACCAGTGGAACTCCTCCGCCCACCATTTCGCCTCGTTCAACAACCAGTGGTACCGCAAGTCGATCGAGTACATGCAGGATACGATCGGGACTGGCCCGTCGAAGTGGTGCGCCGGTTGTCACGATCACGCGGTGCTCTTCGCCGGCAAATTCGACACGCCGATCAAGCAGCAGATCAATACGCCCGAGGCGCAGGCCGGACTGGGCTGTGTTTCGTGCCACGCGATCGCGCACGTCAAGAGCAGCATGGGGCAGGCCGATTTTGAGATCGAATATCCGTCGATCCACGCGCTGGCCGACAGCGACAACCGGCTGTTGCAGTGGGGGCACGACATGCTCACCTACGCCAAGCCGGAGCTCCACTCGCGAGCCTTCATGAAGCCATTCATGCGCGAGAACTCAGCGGAATACTGTGCTTCGTGCCACAAGGTGCACCTCGACAAGCCGGTCAACAACTACCGCTGGTTCCGGGGATTCAATGATTATGACAACTGGCAGGCCTCGGGAGTCTCAGGCCAGGGGGCGCGGGCCTTCTACTACCCGGACCAGCCAAAGAAGTGCGCCGACTGCCACATGCCGCTGGTCGAGGCGAAGGATCCGGCGGCGAAGAACGGCAAGGTCCGCTCACACCGCTTCCCGGGGGCCAACACCGCCCTCCCCTTCGTCAATGGCGACAAGACGCAGTACGAGACGACGGTCAAGTTCCTGCAGGATCGGCAGGTGACGATCGACATCTTCGGAATGACCCCAGGCAAGCCGCAGAAGATCGAAGAGGTGCGGCAACGGGCGGGTGACGACACCCCGCAGCTCGCCTCGACCTTTGCCATTGGCGAAGAGTCGATGCAGTTCGGAGCCTCACAGGTCTACATTACCAAACCGGCGGAGGTGATCGCGCCGCTCAACCAGGTCACGAACGCCGCGGTCCGCCGTGGTGAGATGAGGCTGGAGGTCGTGGTCCGGACACGGAAGGTTGGCCACTTCTTCCCGGGTGGCACCGTCGACGGGCTCGACGTCTGGGTTGAGTTGCAGGCAGTCGACGAGAAGGGGCGCATCATTTTCTGGAGCGGCAAGACTGAGGAGGACCCCTCCGGCGGCCAGGGACCGGTCGAGAAAGGTGCCCACGTCTACCGCTCGCTGATGCTCGACGAACGCGGCAATCCGATCAACAAGCGAAACGCCTGGGCGGCGCGCTCAGTCGCTTACGTCCGCCTGGTGCCCCCCGGCGCGGCCGACACGATCCATTACCGGCTGATCGTTCCGCCCGACTGTGGTGACCAGATCACGATCAAGGCGAAGGTCAACTACCGCAAATTCCCGTGGTGGGGGACGCAGTGGGCCTACGCCGGAGTTCGCGATCCACAGCAGAAGGGCTACAGCGTCACCTCTGGTCACGATGATGGCCACTGGGTCTTTACGGGTGAGACCTCGACCGTCTCGGGAGGCTTGAAGTCGATTCCGAACCTTCCGATCATCACGATGGCCGAGGACACGGTCAGCCTGAAAGTGCTCGACCGCCAGGCCCGGCTCCCGGAGATGAAACCGGTGCTGACGCCGGCGGTGCGTGAACGATGGAACGACTACGGAATTGGTCTGTTGCTGCAGGGAGACATCAAGGGGGCCGAGGCGGCCTTCCTCAAGGTGACCGAGATGGAGCCGGGTTATGCTGATGGATGGGTCAATGTCGCCCGCGCGCGGATCCAGGAGGGGAACATGGCCGCGGCCGCGGAGATGCTCGCGAAGGCGCTCTCGATCAATCCGAACCTTGCCAAGACCCACTTCTTCCTTGCGCTGACCCTCAAGTCACAGGGGCGGTACGACGAGGCGCTGGAGCATTTGCAGCGAGCGTCGAGTCAGTATCCGCGCGACCGGGTCGTGCTCAACACCATTGGACGGGTGCTCTTCCTCCAGCGTCGCTATGACGAGGCCGTCGCGGCTTTGCAGCGCGTGCTGGGCGTCGATCCGGAAGATCTTCAGGCCCACTACAACCTTATGCTCTGTTACCAGGGGCTGGGCAACAAGGGGGAAGCGGAACGGGAACGGAAGCTCTACCTGCGCTTCAAGGCCGACGAATCGGCCCAGGCGATCACCGGGCCCTACCGGCAGCTCCATCCGGAGGATAACAGCGAACGGCAGCAGATCCACGAACATCGTTCGGTGCCGCTCGAGAACGGACGGACCAAAGCGGCGGGCGCGCCTTCCGGGGGGCGGCTGGCCCGTCAGCGGGGTGGCCGGCTGATCGCGAGGAGCAAGTAGAGATGAAGCCGAAGAGTAAACTCCTCCCCGCGATGCTCCTCTTCTCAGTGCTGGGTCTCGCCT
>JBEAVZ010000253.1:0-5638 GCA_041160645.1 Acidobacteriota bacterium | reverse complement strand
CTCATGATCGCGGCGCGGGAGGGACGGTCAATTCCGGAAGGCTGGGCCCTCGATGCCCAAGGTCAGCCAACCACCGATCCGCAGAAGGGGCTCGAGGGAATGATGCTGCCGACGGGGGGCGTGAAGGGATCCATGCTCGCGCTGATGGTTGAGTTGCTCTGTTGTGCGCTCAGCGGCGCCAGCTATGGGTTCGAGGCCGATTCGTTCTTCTCCGCAACCGGCAACCGTCCCCGCATCGGTCAGGCCTTTCTGGTTCTCGATCCGGAGGCGCTCGGAGGAGGCGACCTCTTCAACCAGCGGGTCGAGCTGCTCATCTCCGCGATGTTGGCCGACGACGAGGTCCGTCTCCCGGGGAGTCAGCGCCTCCGGCTTCTCCAGCAGGCCCGGGAGCAGGGGGTCGAAGTCGCCAACTCCCTCCTCGCCGAACTGGCGGGCTGAGAGGCCACCGCTGATCAGAAAAATGGCCGCCCCCGGGCTGCGGTCATCTCCTTCCTGGCCCTTCCTGGCCACTCCCGGCTGCTCTTATGGATCGCCATTCTCTGCACCGGGCCGCATCTGATCTGCTCAGATGCGGCCCGGTTTGTGATCCGCTGTGCCTGCCGTCCCAGCGATCCTACAGTACGTTAAAAGTCCGTGAACGGTTCGACGCCCCGCTGGGAGTCTCGACATAGATGTGCCAGGTCCCCTTCGCGAGCCGGACATTGATCAGGGTGAGCGTGTTTACGGTCGCAAAGACGACCGAATCATTGGGAATCTGGGTACAGTTGTTGGAGGGAAATGTACAAGCATAGACGCTGGTCAAATTCTTGACGAAGTTGGTTCCACGCACACTCCCGCTAAAGAAGCTGGTCGAGAGGGGAACCAGTGGCGTCCAGGCGACGCTGGTCAACGTCGGCTGAATTGGCTCACCCGTGATGGAGAAGATCGTGAAGGTTCCGGAGCGGCTCGAGTTACCGGCGGCGGTCTGGATATAGAACTGCCAGGAGCCGGTTGGGAGCGCGACATTCGAGATGGTGATCGAGGTCGGGCTGACCACCTGAATCTGCCCCGGGGTGAGCGGAGTGCAGCTGCTGCTCCCATTGGCGCAGAAGAAGATCAACGTCCCCCCGGCCACAAAGTTGGTGCCGGTAATGGTCCCGCCAAAGGGGGCGTTGCTGCCCGGCACTTCCGTGCTCCATTTGAACTCCCCAATGGTCGGCAGTGGGGATGAAGGTGCGGTGACGTTGAAGCTGCTCGACCGATTCGAGCCACCAATCGTCGTCTGTACGTAGAAGGTCCAGTTGCCACCCGTAAGAACGACATTGTTAAGCGTCATACTGGTCGGGCTGGTCACCCGGATATTATCACTATTCAGGCGGGTGCAGACTCCGGTCGCTTCGTTACAGAAGAAGACCTGCGTCGCGCCGGTGACGAAATTGGTCCCATTGACGATACCGCTGAACCCCTGGTTGGCAACCAGGGCGCTGCTGCGCCACGAGAAGGTGGTGACGGTTGGGAGGAATTGTGACAAGACCGTCACGCTGAAGGGGGTAGAGTTACCGGACCTTCCCGCGGCCGTGACCACATAGAAATTCCACGTGCCAGTCGTCAGCGTCAGGTTGATGATGCTGATCGACGACGTCGAGGTGACGCGGAAATTGGCCGCCGGAACCTGGCTGCAGGCTCCCGAGGCGAGGCAGAAGAAGAGCTGCGTCCCATTTGGATCGAAATGGTTTCCCGCGATCGTGCCCGAGAAGGGCTGGTTCGACGAGGGGGCCGGGTTCCAGGTGTATCCATTGACGATCGGCAGGGTGAGTTGCGGGCCGACCGTAAAGACGCTCGAGCGCCCCGAAGAGCCGGCCTGGGTCCGGACTACCACCTGCCAGTTGCCGGCTCCCAGCGCGATGTTCGCCAGTTGCAGGCTCGACTGGCTGACCACGTTGATACTGCTCGGGAGCGCCTCGGTGCAGGCGATCCCCTCGGCCGCGCAGAAGAGAACCTGCGTTGCGCCGGCCACGAAGTTGGTCCCCGTGATGACCGCGCTGAACAACTGCCCCCCCACAAGGGTCGATGGTGTTGGGACGAAACTGCTCAGAGTCGGCACTGCCTGATCACCACGCCCCACCGTAAAGGTCGTCGACCGCGCGGAGGTTCCAGCCGAGGTCTGAACATAGAAATTCCAGATCCCGGTCATCAGGAAGGTGCTGACCAGGTTGATGGTCGTGGAATTGAGAACCCGCACGTTCTCGAGTGGCTGCTGGAAGCAGGAGCTGGTTCCGTTGACACAGAAGAAGACCTGCGTCGCGTTGGTGACAAAGTTTGTCCCGGTGATCGTCCCGGTGAAGGCGACGCCCGTTGTCGGATTAATAGGACTCCAGGCGTAGGCGGTGATGGTTGGCACGAGCTGATTGGCTCCGCTGACGGTAAAGGCGGCGGTGCGCTGCGACCTCCCAGCCGGCGTCTGAACATACATCTCCCACGATCCGGCGAGCAGAAAGACCCCGTTGAGCGTCAGGCTGGTCGGACCGTTGACGACGGTCTGGTCAACCGGATGGGCGAAGCAGGTCTCCGTCCCCGCCACGCAAATGAAGGCCTGGGTTCCGGAGGGGGCAAAGCCCGCCCCGCTGATCGTCACGCTGGCCGCCTGGTTGGCGACCAGTACCTGTGGATTCCAGGTCTGGGTGGCAATCGTCGGGGTGGCAATCGGAGTCTGAATAGTGAAGGGCAGCGAGCGGCCGGAGATTCCACCTGCCGTCTGGACCTGGAACTGCCACGTCCCACTGTCGAGCCGAATGTTGGTCATCGTCAGACTGGTGACGCTGGTGATGCTGTAGTTTCCATCCGCCACCGGAGCGCAATTGGTTGTCCCACCCACGCAGACAAAGACCTGGGTATTGCCAGGGACAAAGTTGGTCCCCGTCAGCGTTGCCGTAAATTGCTCATTGGTGCGCGGATTGGTCGGATTGAGCGTGTATCCGACAATGGTCGGCGGCAGCAATGCCGCGTCAACTGTAAACGGAGTCGACCGGTTCGAATTGCCCGCCGAGGTCTGCAGATAGAGCTGCCAGGTTCCGCTTGCCAGTGTAATGTTGGAGATGTTGACCGACGAACTGCTGACCGCATTGACCCCGCTCGCCTGCTGCTGGCAGTTCTGGCTGTTCTCCGGGCAGAAGAAGACCCGGGTGTTCCCGGGGACAAAATTGGCTCCGCTCACCACGGCGGAGAAGGGCTGGAAGGCGGTCGGACGCGCTGCGCTCAAAGTGACGTTGCTGATGGTTGGAATCTGTGACGCGGCGACGACCTCGAACGACGTGGAACGGGGCGAGGCGCCGGCCGGTGTCGTCACATAACATTCCCACGCGCCGCTCCGCAGCGTAATGTTGCTGACCGTCAGACGGGTCAGGCTCTCGACCTTGATGCTCGCCGCGGCGACCGGGGTACAGCGCGTCGTCCCGGCCTCACAGAAATAGACGAGCGTGCCACCCTCGACAAAGTTGCTTCCGCTGATGCTGCCGCTGAAGGGCTGGTTCTCGGTTGGCCGGACCGGATTCCAGATGAAGGTGGCGATCGATGGCTGCAACTGTTGCGCCTGAATCGTAAAGCTCGCCGAACGGGGCGAGGCTCCCCCCGGCGTCTGGACGTAGGTCTGCCAGGTTCCGGCGCGCAACAGGACGTTGCTGACCGTGAGGCTGCTTGACGAGTTGACGGTCACATCGCTGTCGGGCAGCACCGAGCAGGTTGTCAGCGTTGAGATACAGAAGAAGACCTTTGTCTCCTTGTCAATGAAGTTAGACCCCGTCAGCACCCCTCCAAACGGCTGATTCTCTCCCGGATTGGGTGGGTTCCAGGCAAAACTGGTAATGGTTGGCGCAAGAATGGCCGGATCGATCTTGAAGGGAAGTGACCGCGATGACGCTCCCTGGGCGGTCTGAATATAGACCTGCCACGTCCCCGCATTGAGCGTCACCCCGCTGATGGTCAATCTCGTCGTACTGCTGACGATCACGTTGGTGTTCGGCAGCAGCGTGCAGATTGAGCTCTCGGCAAGGCAGAAATAGACCTTGGTCCCGTCGACGCTGAAACCGTTGCCAGTGATGCTTCCGCTAAAGGTTTGATTGGCGCGTGGATTGACCGGCGCCCAGCTGTAGCTCTCGATCGATGGCGGCGGTGGCGGCGCGATGACGCTGAAGGGTTTCGATCTCCCGGAGGCTCCTCCAGTGGTCTCGAGGTAGAGATGCCACGTCCCGCTCGACAAGGCCACACTATCGGCGTCGATCATGGTCGGCGCCATGACCTTCACTTTCGTGGTGGGATGTTCGACGCAGGTCGGGGTGCCAACCATGCAGAAGTAGAGCCGGGTCGCGTTGAATTCAAATTTGTTTCCGGTGATCGTCATCCTGAAGGGGTCACGATCCATCAGGGTGTTCGGGCTGAAACTGTAGCCTTCGATCTCCGGAGCCTTGTCACTGAGGGCGCGCATGGCCTGATCGAGCTGGATCCGCGGTTTGACGAGGCCGTTCCGGTTGTCGGTGATCCGTACCCCGGTCTCGGCCAGCGCCCGAAGCGCCGTGTCGATAGTGGCCGTCGGCAGCCGCTGCTTCAACAGGGCCCAGGCTGCGGAGACGTGGGGGGCCGCAATCGATGTGCCTGTCCACGACTCAACTCCGCCTCCCGGGACGGATGACGTGATCCCTCCACCCGGGGCCAGAAGATGGATGAATGGCGCACTGTTCGACAAAGCGAAGATTCTCTCCTGACCAGTCTGGTCGACCTCCGTCGCGCCGACACTGATGCTCCATCTCATACAAGCTGGCATTCCCGTCGCGTCGGTGTAGCCGTTGTTTCCGGTCGGCGTAATCGTCGGAATACCCAGCACCGCCAGCTGCTTGATCGAGTCACTGAGGAGGGACGACTCGCTGTCACAGGCGCCCGTATATTTCCGCCCCGAGATGCTGAAGTTGACCGCGGCAATGTTGTATTGATTGCGGATATCGTAGATCCGCTCCATCGCCCGGACCTGATCCGAGAGGAAGGACATGACGCAGGGTCTGGTGTCGCCACAAATTTCCACATTCTCGAACCGCGAATAGACGTTGAGCGAGATCAGGGTCGCGTCCTTGGCCACACCCGAAATGGTGGCGCTGTTTCCGGCGATCACCCCACCCACCAGCGTACCGTGTTTGCACTCGTTTACCGGCAGATTGCAGTTCACGCCCGAATCGACGACCGTCGTCGAGCTGGCCATCCCCGGACAGATCGAACTGGCCCCGAGAATCCGGTAGTTGGTGGAAAAGCAGCCCTCGCTGACCACTTTACCGGTCAGGGCCGGGTGCGACTTGTCGATGCCGGTATCAATGACCGCGACCGTCTGCCCGGCCCCGGTATAGCCACTCTCCCAGGCCTTGTTGGCCCCGATCGTCGGGACGCTTCTGCTGAGCGCCGGGGCGAGCAGGATGTCCTCTTCGAGGTCTATCAGCTGGTTGGAGTTGCGGATCGATTCGATCCCCGCCGGAGTCAGGCTGACGGCCAGGTAGGGGAGATACTTGAAGTCCTTGAGCGAGTCGGGATCATAACCATTCATCTCCAGGAGCAGACTCTGACGCGCTCGCTGAATCATGGCCCGCTGCGCCTGGATCTCCAGCGGACGACGAAGGTTTCC
>JBEAVZ010000144.1:0-5148 GCA_041160645.1 Acidobacteriota bacterium | reverse complement strand
CATCTATCGTTTTGAGCAGATCGTCGCCGAGTACCTGCGCCGGGATGGGGCGACGGTCGGCGACACGCTCATGGCGACCTTCCGCATCTACGAACTGCTTGAAACGAACCAGGCCCCCAAGCAGGCCGAAGAGGACCAGAACGCTGAGAATGAGGAGTCTGACCGCGACGACGAGGATGATCGACCGGGCGACTCCGATCAGCAGCAGGCTTCGGCCCAGACGCCAAAGAAGTCGGATGTCTTCAACCAGTGGTCACAGGCGGTCGAGGAGACCTCGCCAAGCGACAGCGAGCTGCTCAATGAGTTGATGAATGCCGAGACCAGTGAACAGGAGCTGCAGGAGGGGGACGAGGTCTTTCATTATGACGAATGGGATCGCGAACTCGGCGACCACCGGGCCCGCTGGTGTCGCGTCATTCAGCGCGTCAACCGGCGTGGCTCGGCCGATTTTGTCGCCCAGGTTCGGACTCGCTACTCGGGGATGATCTCGTCGATTCGCCACCAGTTCCAGATGCTTCGTCCCGAATCGATGCGCAAGATCAAAGGGGAGATCGATGGAGAGGACTTCGATCTGCAGGCGGTGATCGATCACCACGTCGACCGGCGGACGACCGGACGCCCCTCCGATCGCCTCTACATTCGCCGCATCCGCCGGGAGCGCGATGTCGCTGTCTCGTTTCTTCTCGACATGTCGTCTTCGACCGCGCGGACGATCAGTCGCCATCCGAATCAGCCCTATACCAAACCCGGTCAGAAGATCATCGACATCGAGAAGCAGGGGCTTGTCTTGATGAGTGAGGCGCTCGAGGCAGTCGGCGACGCCTACTCGATCTCCGGGTTTTCGAGCGAGGGGCGCCGCAATGTCAAGTACTTCCTGATCAAGCGTTTTGACGAGAAGTATGACCACGAGGTTGAACGTCGGATCGGCGGGATCAGCTATCACAACAACACCCGTCTCGGAGCCGCCATTCGCCACGCCGCGGCGGCGCTCGAAGCCCAGGAGGCGCGGACCCGGCTTCTGATCATCCTCAGCGATGGTCGACCCTATGATCACGACTATGGCGACTCTCGCTACGCCCGCGAGGATACGCGGATCGCCCTCCGCCAGGCCCGCATCAACGGCATCACCCCGTTCTGCATCACCATCGACCGGGATTCGGAGGCCGAGCTGAAGGATCTTTATGGCGAGGTCGGTTATACGATCATCGACGATGTGATCAGTCTGCCCGAGCGGCTTCCCGGTATCTACCGTCGCCTGACTACTTAAAAAGAAATGGTGGCTAAAATAAGAGCGGGGGGCGGCACGGCGCCGCCCCCCGCTCTTATTTTAGCCACCGAACCCGGCCCTTCTGGCGCCGGGCTCCGCGCCTCCGCTACTTCAGACCTATCAGGCCCATCTGGTGAATGATGAACGAGTAGACGTCGGCCGTCCCTTCGAGCTGCTTGGCGGTATTGCTCGCGCCGTGGCCCGACTTGGTCTCGATCCGGATGAGCACCGGCGCCTGGCCCCGTTGCCGTTCCTGCAGCGTCGCCGCGTACTTGAACGAGTGGGCCGGAACGACCCGATCGTCATGATCGGCCGTCGTGACGAGGGTCGCCGGGTAGCTGATCTCCTTCAGGTTGTGGAGCGGTGAGTAGGCGAAGAGCGCCTTGAACTCCTCCGGATTGTCGCTCGAACCGTAGTCGGCAATCCAGTTCCAGCCGATCGTGAACTTGTGGAAGCGCAGCATATCCATGACGCCGACCTGCGGGATGGCGACCTTGAAGAGCTCCGGACGCTGGTTCATGACCGCGCCGACGAGCAGTCCGCCGTTCGAACCACCCTGGATGGCGAGCCGCTGCGGCGAGGTGTACTTGTTCGAGATTAGCCACTCGGCTGCCGCGATGAAGTCGTCGAAGACGTTCTGCTTCTTCAGCTTCGTGCCGGCCTCGTGCCACTTCTCACCGTACTCTCCACCGCCGCGCAGGTTGGCTGAGGCATAGACAAAACCCTGCTCGAGCAGCGCAATCCGCAGCGCACTGAAGCTTGGCGAGGTGGTAATGTTGAAACCGCCATAACCATAGAGAAGTGTGGGGTTGCTTCCGTCGAGCTTGAGCCCCTTGCGGTGGACGATGAACATCGGGACGCGTGTGCCGTCCTTGCTCGTGTAGAAGACCTGTTTGGTCTCGTATTCATCCGCCTTGTAGCCGGGAATCTCGGTCGCCCGGTGGAGGCTCGACTTGCGGGTCGCAATATCGTAACGGAAGATCGAGGGTGGATAGTTGAGCGAGGTGAAGGTGTAGAAGACGAACTTGTCGTCAAAATTGCCGCCGAATCCACCGGCGCTGCCAGGGCCGGGAAACGTCACCTCATTCTCGAGTTTGCCGGTGAGGCTGTAGACATAGGCGCGGGTCGTCACATCCTTCAGGTAGGTGGCAAAGAGTTTGCCGCCCGCCGTGCCGACGCTCTCGAGAGGCTCCGGCTTCTCGGGCAGCACCTCCTGCCAGGTTCCCGGCTTTGCCGGATCGAAGAGGACTACCCGACCGTTCGGCGCCTTGTGGTTGGTCTCGACGAGGAACTTCTCGCCGATGTTGTCGACGACGCTGTAGCTGTCATCGCCAATTTCACCGACCAGCGGCAGAAAGGTCTTGGCGCCCTTTGTCAGATCGCGGTGGAAGACCGAGTTGCCCTTCTTTCCCTTGCCGCGGTCGGAGATCGTCAGGATGGCGAAACGCTCGTCCTCGGTCGTCTGCACGAGGTGGAATCGCTGCGGATTGGCCGCGTCGGCGTAGACTTGCTGATCCTCACTCTGCGGCGTTCCGATACGGTGGTACCAGACCTGGTGGTCCTCGTTCCGGGTCGAGAGCTCGTAGCCCTTCTTCGGCTCCGGGTAGCGGCTGTAGAAGAATCCATCTCCCCACCAGGCCGGACTGGAGACCTTGACCCACTTGACGAGGTCGTTGAGCATCTTCCGCGTCGCGACCTCCATGACCTGGTACTCCTGCCAGTCAGAGCCGCTTCGCGAGATGCCAACCACCGCATACTTCGCATCCTTGGAGAGGGCGAAGGCACCCAGGCGGACCGTTCCATCTGCGGACCACTTGTTCGGATCGAGCAGCACCTCGGGCGTACCGTTGAGACCTTTCTGGATATAGAGCACGCTCTGATTCTGCAGACCGTCATTCTTTGAGAAGATATAGAACTCACCCTTGCGTGACGGGGCGCTGATCTTGGGATAGTTGTAGAGCTGCTCCAGCCGCTGCTTGATCTGGCCGCGGAAAGGGATCTTCTCCAGGTACCCGAAGGTGACCTTGTTCTGCTCCTCGACCCATTTCGCCGTCTCCGGTGAGTTGTCATCTTCGAGCCAGCGGTACGGATCGCTGACCGTGGCGCCGTGATAATTGTCGACCTGTTCGACCTTCCGGGTCGCCGGGTACTGCGGGGCCTGGCCAAGCCCGCTTGTTCCGAGCATCGCCAGACCTGCGGCTGTCAGTATGACCTTCGATAGTCTCATTTCTTCCTCTCCTGACTGGGGCACTCCTGCCTGAGGATCACCTTCAGATGTTGATGGTTGGTTCATTGCCTGATCAGAACTTGACTTCCGGGGCCTTGCGGGCGCTCTCATCCGCCTTGAAGAACGGCTTATCCTGGAAGCCGGTCAGCGACGCAATGATCACTCCGGGGAACTTCTGGCGGGCGGTGTTATAGACCGTCACCGATTCGTTATAGTCCTTGCGGGCCACGGCGAGCCGGTTCTCCGTCCCTGACAGCTCGTCCTGCAACCGCAGAAAGCCCTGGTCCGATTTCAACTGGGGATAGGTGTCGGTCAGGGCCAGAAAACGCCCCCCGGTGCCCAGAATCCCGCCGCCGTTCAGAATGCCCGCCTGCCGGGCCGCGTTGGTCATCTGGTTGCTCGCCTCCATCTTCTGCTCTGGTGTCGCCGTCGCGGAGAGGATTCGCGAACGTGAATCGGCGATGCTCGTCAGAATGCCCGCCTCGATGTTCGCGTATCCCTTGACCGTGTTGACGATGTTTGGAATCAGATCGGCCCGCCGCTGCAGGTTGTTCTCCACCTGCGCCCACTGCTGGTCGACCAGATTGCGCTTCTCAACCAGCCCGTTGTAACTTCCAAATGCCCATCCGCCGATCACCAGCACAAAGAGCAGCACCACACCCAGCACAACCAGTAATGTCTTTCCCATAAGCTCTCCCAAATCTCCTTTGATAGTTTGTTAAATAACGCCAACTGCCCGGGGCCCCAGTCATTGTTTATTTGGGGTATTGTTCATTCGCGGTTTTTTATTCGCGACCAACCGCGCCGTCCAGCTTGTCGACGGCCTCGATCAACTTCGACAGGCAATCGATGTACGCTGCGAAGAGGTCCTGAGTTTCAATCTCCATCAGCTCCCGCCGCTCGGTGCGCAGTTGAAGCAGTCTGATCACCGGGGCCACATCGACCTTCAGCCGTTCCCCGACCCGCCGTGCCGCGGCCAGCCGGTCGAGCGGCGGAGTCTCCCCGAGCAGGTCGAGCATCGAGCGCATCACGCGGACGAAACTGATGACACTCTCGGTCATCAACTGCAGCAGATTGGCCGCGGACTCACTGGCCGGAAGGTAGAGCGAGCGCAGCCGGAGCAGCTTGCCGCGCAGCTCATACTCGATCTGCAACCGCAGATTGCCTGCCGAGGCCTCGACGCTGGCGAGCGGATCTTCGCCGTAGAGGACCTCGTAGGCTCGCTTCATCTGCCGGAATTCGATCGGGAAGACATCGAGTGAGTCCTTAAACTCGGCGGCCGTGAAGAAGGCTGGCATCGCATAACCCTGGCTGACGAGCCCCCTGATCACCGGACGGATTCGGCGCAGATCATCGGCATCGAGTCGCCGCGTCAGAACCAGCCACTGAAAATCCGCCCGAGCCGATTCAGGTGCGGTGAGCGAAGACCCGTAGACGACGACTGCGAGAAGGTTCTCCCCCTCGGTCGCGCTGAGCTGATCGATCAGATCCTGGAATTTGTCTTTAATCATAACAATTATTCTTGGCTATTCTTCCGGAATATTCACCCGGGGCGACCAGCGGTTGCGCGGTCAATTATTGATTGCCATCGACTATTGATTGCCATCGACTATTGATTGCCATCAGCCGGGCGCGGTGAGGCGCTTCTCTTACC
>JBEAVZ010000105.1:0-8254 GCA_041160645.1 Acidobacteriota bacterium | reverse complement strand
TCGTCAGGTAGACAAAATCGGCGAGCCCCCGCGCCGCGCCCCAGACCTGCTCTCCCAGCGCCGCGCCGTTGACATCGGTATCGAACCCGACCGGCAGATCACGCAACCGTTGTCGCAGGCCGCCGACCAGATCCGTATACTGCCAGCCCGCCTTCGGCGTCGAGGTGATGTATCCCCAGGTCGGCGAGGCCGGGTCGAGATCGACCGGACCAAACGAGGCGATCCCCAGCGCCGCCATCCGCCCAAAGTGCGCCTCCTGCTCGGTCAGCCAGCCGGCCACCCGGTCGAGCAGGACGGTTGGATCGCCTCCCGTCGGGAATGACGCACGGGCAAGCAGCTGCTCTCCCGGCCCACGCCCGACTGCACAGACAAACTTTGTCCCACCGGCCTCGATCGCTCCGATCAAGCTCTCATTCGCACTTGCTGACACCAGACTCCTCCAGGTAAATTGTGATTCGCGGGAAGCTGCAAGTTTCCATTTTTAAGGGCCAGGTTGCAACATCAGGAAAGAGAAACCAGAAGTTTGGTCGCCCGCTGGACCGGGCTTGGGGAAAGAGGACGGAGGGGGAGGTCGAGCTGACCCGCCAGCCATTCACTGCGACAGGAACGCGACAAAGGCAATGACCAGCACGCCCAGCGCAATCAGATCGATCACGACCACCCGCCGCACCTGCACGGTACAGACCTGCCCGCGCCGCCCCTTCATAAAGTCAGGCCAGGCGAGCCAGATGAACGACCCGACACTGGCGAAACCACCGATAAATGCCAACAACTGGATATCCGGTCGGAATGCGGCATAGCACAGAAACGCTCCCAGCAGACCGAAGAGAACGGCGCGGTGGCGCATCAGAATTGCCAGATTTGTCTCATCGCACGGCACGCCGTAGAGCATCTTCAATCGCGCGCTTCCGAGTACCCCGGAGAGTGGGAGCAGATGTATGGCTCCGACCAAAAGCAGCCCAAGGTGCGGGATGACTGAAACGAGTTGACGCATGATGGCTCCCTTCGGATAAATGATGATACGTCTGGGATCAGCGATGCCTGCCAATCAGGACGACGCTGGCGGACTAACGGCTGGTGGCCCGATGAGATCCCACAAGTTGCCGTACAGATCCCGAAAGACGGCGACGGTCCCAAATGGCTCATTAGCCGGGCCACGGACAAACTCGACTCCCCGTCCGCGATAGAGTCGATAGTCTCGCTCGAAGTTGTCAGTGCGCAGAAAGAGAAAGACACGCCCACCCGTCTGGTTGCCTACCCGCGCCAACTGCTCGTCATTGGCCGCCCGGGCCAGAAGCAATCCGGCCCCGGCTCCGCCCGGCGGAGCGACGACCACCCAGCGCTTTCCCTCCGCGGGGAGGGGCGTGTCTTCAACCAGGGTGAAGCCGAGCGTGTTGACGTAGAAGGCGATGGCTTCGTCATAATCGCGGACCACCACCGACACCAGACTCAGAGATTGAACCATAAACCGATCCTTTGCATATGCGATAATCCCGGCATTTCGGAATTGACCAGCCCAACGTCGCCAACATCAGATGATCGCCGGAAATTAATGTCCAGCTGCCGTGGGGCTGTTTCGCGGCGTCAGCCAGTTGAAGATCAACCAGCCGAGGAGAAGCCCGCCGAGAGTCGCCCCAAGGTCGTTGACATCGAAGACGAGACGACGGCTCGAGAGCTGCAGAAACTCCCAGGCAATCAGCCCGCCACCAGCGAAGATGGAGAGCCTGATGAAGCTTCGACGAACCATCCCGACGCTCATCCCAGCGCGCTGTTCGATCCAAATGCCAAGAAACACATACGGAATAGCGATCGCTGCTGCGACATTCGGCAGCACTCCGATCAGAAAACTCAGGAAGGGGCCGCCGACAAGGTGATTCTGCCGCACCCACCCAACGAGGGTCAGGAGCGCCAGCGCGGCCAGTCCAACCACCGTGTAACGAAATGACATTCTCAGAAGGGGACTCCATCATCTGGCGGCGGGTCAACCGCAGCCTGAAACAGAAAGGGGAGGCCAACCGGCAAACTCGGTCGACGCCTCCCCGCTTATCTTTGAATCGATCCGGCTAGACCCGGCTGAAGATCGAGCTCCCGAGTGTCCCGGTGCTGTCGGAGAAGGACTCCTGTTCGATCCCCAATGAGCGGATGATGCTCAGGTAGACATTGGACATCCTGGTCTCGCCATCGCGCCAGAAGCCGCAGTGCTTCAGCCCCATGTTCTCACCACCGGCAATGAGGGTGGGCAGATTATGCGGGTTGTGGGTTGTGCTGGCGCCGCTGCCGAAGAGAACGATCGTGTTGTCGAGCACCGTCCCCTGGCGGTCTTTATACTGGTTCAACCGGGCGAAGAAGTGCGCCACCTGCTGGCTCAGGAAGAGATCGTACTTCGCAAAGTCGAGCTGCCCTTCCTTGTCGGTGGCGTGCGAAAGGTTATGGTGCGTCTTCGACAGCCCCAGTTTGAGCGGGAACGTATCACTGATGCCCATGCCATCCTCACGATTGAGCATGAAGGCGACCGAGCGGGTGATATCCGCGTCGAAGGCGAGCGCGATCAGGTCGAACATTGTCCGGTAATACTCGGACGGATCGCCCTCATTGGTCGCCTCCAGATTGAGCTGGGAGTAGTCCTGCTTTTTGAGGGGGATATCGATCCATTTCTCTGAGGCGACCAGCCGCGACTCGACCTCATTGAGCGAGGTGAGGTACTGGTCCATGCGCTCGCGATCCGTCTTGCCAAGCTTCTTGTCGAGGGCGCGGGCGCTCTCGGCCACGGCATCGACCAGCTTGATGCGCCGCTGGAGCTTCTCATGCTCGGACTTTAAAGATCCGCGGTCATTGCTGAAGAGTCGCTCAAAGACCCGGCGGGGCTTGTTCTCGGCGGGAATTGCCCGACCTTCGAGACTGTATGAGATGGTTCCCGTGCGCGACAGAAACCCGGTGCCGGCATCGATGGAGAGGGTCAGGGAGGGCTGCCGGCAGTGTTGTTTGGTATGGAGCGCGATCACCTGATCAAGTCCGGCGGTATTGTAGGTTCCCGGCTTCGGATTTTGGAGCGGCGCGCCGGTCAGCCACATATCTGAACAGGTGTGCGGATCGGCCTTCGGACCATTGGGATGATAGAGTCCACCCATGAAACTGATCTGCTTCCGGAAAGGGAGCAGCGGCTGGGTCGACTGACCATAGACAATCTGGCCATTCTCGGCGACCTGGGGGAACCAGCTCCACTCTGAGATTCCATGATCCTTCAGGGGCAGCGACATTCCATTGGCGGTGTAGATTGCGCAGAATCGCCGCGGGAGGCGATCAACCGTCTCGGCGCCCATGACGTCGAGAACTGGCAGGGCCAGCGTAGCGCCGCCAAGACCTTTCAGGAATGCGCGGCGATCAATGCGGAAAGAGTTGGTCATAGTTCCTCCAGGAGCAGCGTTGATTTTATTATTTTTCCAGAAACATGGGGCTGTTGACAACATACCGGACCATATTTTTCATCCGGTAGCCATCAGCCTTCAACTTCAAGGCATCCTGCTTCAACTGACTCCGTTCGTTGTAAGTCAGGGTGCGACCAGTGGCATAGATCGAGAGGTGTTTAAGAAAGCTGAAGGCGACCTGGTCGAGTCGATCCTGGGCCAGATAGCGTTTCAGATCGTTGGCGCCGCTCACCTCGGTCCGATCGGGCAGGGTGCTGCGGGCATCCGTCGGTTGCGTCTTCAGCCGGCCACCGGCATTGAACTCTTCGAGGGCCACACCCCACGGATCGATCTTCGCGTGGCAGGCCCGGCAGGCCGTCACGTCACGATGCTGTTCAAGCCGCTGGCGGAGCGTCAGATCCTTCATCGATTCTTTGAGCGCCGGGACGTTCGGTGGCGGATCGGCGGGCGGTTCGGCGACGATCTTCCGCGCCAGCCAGGCCCCACGCTTGACCGGATTCGATTCACGTCCGTCAGAGAGGCCAGCGAGGATCGCCGCCTGGGTCAGGAGCCCGCCCAGTTCCGACCGCCCGTGGCGGATCGGCATGAAGCGGAGGCCGCTCTCGGTCTTGTCTCCGAGATCATAGTATCCGGCGACCATCTCATTGGCGACGATAAAATCGGATTGGATCAGGTTGGTCGCCGGCAAATTCTGCCTGATCAGGTAGAGGAGAAACTCCACCGGCTCTTGGCGGAGTTGCGCCCGCGCCTCGCGGGTCAGTTTGGGAAACCGCGTCCGATCCGGCTCGAGGACCTGAATCTTGTCGAGGCTCAACCATTGTGCGGCAAACTCGCTGATAAAGTTGGAGAATTTCGGATCGGCAATCAGGCGCTCGGTCTCGGCTCCGAGCTGGCGACGCAGCGTCCCGGCCGCGGCAAGCTGCACCATCCGCGCATCGGGCGGGCTGTTCCAGAGGAAGTAGGAGAGCTTGGACGCCAGCTCGTAGTTGTCGAGCGGCTCCGGGTCAGGCGAGGCGCTGTTCTCGATCAGAAAGAGAAACTGGGGCGAGGTGAGGGCCACGAGCAGCGCGTCCTTGATGCTCTCCTCGAAGCGGCGCCCGGCCCTGGCCGAGTTCTGGTAGACAGCGATCAGCGCGGCCTCTTCGGCCGCGGTAACCGGACGACGGTAGGCGCGCTGCGCGAAGTTGCGGAGAATCCGCCGGGCATAGGCCGGCTGATCGTTCTTCTGCTCAGAGTCGATGAAGATGTTCTTGTACGCCGGGGTTGGCCAGGTGTCGTGCAACGGCCCTTCGAACTCGACCGAACGGATCAGCAACCGCGGCATGTCGCGGCCATCGGTATACTCGCTGCGCACGCCGATCTCGCGCACCCCCGCGAGGTAGTTGACGTTGTCCTTCTCCACCTCGGCGTTCGGGAAGTTGCGCATCGCGCCTTCAAATGTGTAGCGGGCGAGCCTCGTCCCGGCCACCGGCTCCGGCGTCCCAACGGCGACGAGCGAGCTGCCACAATCGCGGCGGAACCCGAGATAGACGCCAACCTTGGGCATCCGTTTCTCGAAGGCGAGGAACTGGCGCGCCGCCTCGCGGGTCTCGGGTAAGGGGGTCAGGACAATCTTCGCTGCGTCATAGACGCCATCGATGACGGCGCTGACCGGGGTCGTCCCGGCTTTGAGCCTGACCACCAGAAAGGCCGGCTGGACGAGGCTACCGGAGAAATGGCGATCGCCAATCTTCAGGGCAACATCCGGGAACCTGGTCGCGTTGTTGCGCCCGGTGGAACGACTCCGCTCCGGAGGGGGAGCAAGGAGCGTCTTGCCGGGGAGAACCAATCCCGGCAGCTCTGCCGGCTCGAGGGCCCGACTGTAGAGGCGAACTTCGTCAATCAGCCCCTTGAACGATTCGACCCCCGCCGCACTGCCCAGTGTGAGGCTGCCCAGCGGATCGAGATTGGCCACTCCCGTCGTTCCACGCCCGACGGGGAGCCCGTTGACGTAGATGCGCGTCTCATTCTTACCGCGTTTGACGACCACCGCGACGTGCTGCCATGCCTCACGCCGGACCGCATCCGGCTGCGATAAGACACGGCCATTGAAGTTGCCCGGCGAGCCGGCAGAGACGAACTGGAGGGTGTTGCGGTCCTGAAGATCGACCGACCAGCCGGCGGCGCCATAGCCGCCAGCGCTGATGATAGAGCCATTGCCGCGCGGTTTGATCCAGGCGGCAATCGTGAAATCGCCTGTGCCAATCTTTTTCACCCCATCGCCAGGCAGGGTCAGCGTATCCGTGTGCGCATTGAAACCGATCGCCCGACCGAAGGGCGATTCGACCGATCGGGCCTGATCCTCGAGCGACCACGCCCCACTCAGCCCTTCGTTCAGCCTGGTCGTGTCGGGCGCCGGCGGCGCGGCGGGCGGCGCCGGATGGACATCGACCTGGTAGATTCCCGGCGTCCGGACTACTGCCGCTCCGGCATTGACGACGACTCCCGTCTCCCCTGCCCCTTCGGCCGGAGTGGCCCCCTTGTCGAGAAGCAATCCATCGTCATATTTGGCCGCCGTCACCGTGATCCGGAATCTTCCATTATCTGGCAACTCACGGACGGCGATCTTGAAGTTCGCCTTCGGTCCATAGGTGCCATCAGTTCCGAAGAGTTCATCATTGGGAATGGCCGGGCGCAGGAGCAGTCCTTCCGGCACCGTGCCGTAGGCCTTCCCTTTTGGATAGCCGGCGCTGCCACGAAAATCGGCGAAGACCGCGTGGTAGATGCTGTCGAAATCGCGCCAGCCACGGACGGTATCGTTCCCCTGGTAACCCTCGATGAAACGAAACTTCGTGCGCATGAAGAATGGCTCGAACGGAAAGGGCTTCCTGACGGTCAACTGCTTCACCGTGAAATCTTCCGGGGTCAGCAGTGTGCTTCCCGCCCCCAGCACCAGCCGCTCGCTGATCGGGGCCGGATTGATCCCGCTCCCAAAGTCGAGCCGGAAATTCTGGATCGAGGGTTTCGCCTGCGGATCGATGATGACCCGGTTGAGAGCCTTCTCGGCAATCTCGAAATAGGTCTCGGTCAGCAGCGGCGACAGCTCAAGTCGCTCGTGATTATTGAGAAATCCGTCTTTCGAGACGGCATCAGCCGGCAGGATCTCGGAAAAATCGTCTTCCAGCAGGAGCAATTCGCGCAGGGTATGGCGATACTGCGCGACCGTCAGCCGACGGATCAGCCCATTCATGGAGATTCGTCGCGCGCGGGCCACGGCCAGCGCGTCATCGATCCACTTGGTCATCTGGTCGCGCTCGGCATCGGTGGGCTGAGGTTTGGCATTCTTCGGCGGCATGGTTCCGGCATCGATGCGCTCACGAACCGCTTCCCAGATCAGGATGTGCCGATCTTCGAGTTTGGCGTTGAGCTGATCCATCCGGACCCCGCCCATGCTGGTATCCCCATCGTGGCAGCGCAGACAGTTCTGCTTGATAAAGGGCTGGGCGAACTTCTCGAAGGAGGCGGCCAGCTCGTCCTCTTTCGCGGCCGCGGGAGCCGTCCCGGAGGACTGGGCCTGCGAGGATGGGGTCGTGGGGTAGATAGCGGCCAGGGCGGCACAGCCAATCAACAGGAAGAGCGCAATGCCCCGCTTTAGCCTCTCAGTATTAGTGCTCATACGAGTCTGTTATTCTCCGGGAGATGTAGTGCTGCGCGTCCCGCCACGGCAACCAGAGTCGACGCCGGATCTGCCCCATTTCAGTAAGGCCAACGGCAGGTCGTGCCGGGCTACCTGATGAAATCTATGCGCATGCCGAATGTTTAGTCTCTGCAAAAGAAGTGTATGACTTAAGAACTTTACAATATTTTCGAGTCGACGAGAAGCCGACTGCACGGCCAATGCCCATTCGACCAATTTTTGGTTGGTTATTTTTGTCCACGAAAAACACGAAAAGCTGGCGGGGAGATCCGCTGACCGTGATGGACAACCCCGTCACTTTTCGTGTTTTTCGTGGTCCAGTTGTCCCGGACCAATCGATCCGGCTAGCGGGTCGCGAGCCCCTTCTGCTGGGAGCGCAGGGCCAGTTCAGTCGCCAGGAAGCAGTGCTCCTGGGACATGGCCGTCTCGGTCCGGTTGAGGACGTCATCGACCAACTGCTCGCCATAGGGCATCGGCCCGGCGCTGCAATCGATATAGCGCGTCTCTTTCTGATCGACGATGAAGAGATGGTTGCCCTTGTTGCTGCGCGTCAGATCGGTATACTTGCGCAACTCCATGAAGCCTTCGGTCCCGATGACCGTCAACCGGCCATCCCCCCAGGTGTTCAGCCCGTTGGGGGTGAACCAGTCGACACGCAGATAGCCGGAGGCGGTGTTCCCACGCAGCATGGCGTCGCCAAAGTCCTCATAGAGCGGATACTGCGGGTGGTTGACGTTGCGCACCTGGGCGGCAATGACCTCGGCCGCGGTCGAGCTGGTGAAATAGAGGAACTGGTCGAACTGGTGGGAGGCGATATCGCAGAGGATACCGCCGAAATATTTGCGGTCCCAGAACCAGGCGGGGCGTGACTTTGGATTGACCCGGTGCGGACCAAGGCCAATCGTCTGGACCACCTTACCGATCGCGCCGGCCCGAACCATCTCGGCCGCGCGAATCGTCGCCGGATTCTCCAGTCGTTCACTGTAGAGAATCGAGTAGATCCGCCTGGTCTGCCGCTGGACCCGCCGGACTTCGGCGAGCTGGGCGAGCGAAGTCACCCCCGGCTTGTCGACCATGAAATCCTTGCCATGCTGCATGACGCGAATGCCCAGCGGGGCCCGTTCGTTTGGAATCGAGGCGCTCACGACCAGCT
>JBEAVZ010000418.1:0-4943 GCA_041160645.1 Acidobacteriota bacterium | reverse complement strand
CGTGTGGACGGGTGGCGGTGATCGTCGAACCGATCGCCCTCTACCATGAAAAAGATCTCTATGCCGATGGCGATGGCCTCTGGTTGAGCGATTATCCGGCGCCGGACGGCGCATCGGCGCTGATTCTGCCCGGAGAGGTCGGCGTCAGCCACGGGGAGGCACGGGAGATCCTCATCATCAGCTACGCCAATGGTTACCGGCTGGCGCTCCGCGCGGCGCGACGTCTGAGGCAGGATTATGGCCTCGCGGCGCGGGTGCTCGACCTGCGCTGGCTCAATCCGCTGCCATTCGTGGCGATCCGGCAGCATGCCGCCGCGTGCGACCGGGTGCTGGTCGTCGACGAATGTCGGGCAACCGGCGCCGGGATTGCCGACGCGGTGATTGCCGGTCTGGTTGAGGAGGGATACGGGCGGCCCCTCCGCTCGGTGCGGGCAGTCGACAGTTACGTGCCGCTGGCGGCGGCCGCCAACCTGGTGCTGGTCGCCGAGGATCAGATTGTCGAGGCGGCCTTATCGATCAGGAATTGCTGAGCCATCCGGCTCGTCACCATACTCGCGCTGGCCCGCCGGGAAGGCCAGTCAGTCAGGAACCATCGAATGAACAGCGCGTCTCAATCCTCTCCCCTCGTCCGGGGAATGGGCCTGCTCGAGGCCACGTCTGCCAACATGCTCGAGATGATCGGCATCGGGCCCTTCATCACCATTCCGATCATCCTCGCGGCGATGGGCGGTCCGCAGGCGATGCTTGGCTGGATCATCGGCGCGGTGATTGCGATCTGTGACGGGCTGGTGTGGGCGGAACTTGGCGCGGCCATGCCTGGATCGGGCGGCTCATACCACTACCTGCAGGAGGCCTTCGGTCCGCGCAAGCTGGGGCGGATGATGAGCTTTCTCTTCATCTGGCAGACAGTCTGCACGGCGCCCTTCTCGCTCGCCTCTGGCGCGGTCGGTTTCGCCAACTATACGCGCTACCTCTGGCCGGCGATGACGCCTCTCCAGGGCAAACTGCTCGCCGCCGGAGTCTGCCTGACGGTGACGGTGATCCTCTACCGGGACATCCGCTCGATCGGCCGACTCTCGGTGATCCTCTGGGTGGTGGTTCTGCTGACCGTCGGGTGGGTCCTCTTTGCCGGCATCACCAATTTCGAGGCGGCGCGCGCCTTCGATTTTCCGGCGGGGGCCTTCGATCTTTCGACCTTCTTCTTTGTCGGACTGGGTGTCGCGTCGCTCAATGCGATCTACGATTATGGCGGATACAACAATGTCTGCTTCTTTGGCGGGGAGGTAAAGGACCCGGGGCGCAACATTCCGCGCGCGGTGCTCTACTCGATCGCCGCGGTGGCCCTGATGTATATGATCATGACGGTGACGATCATCGGGGTTGTCCCCTGGCGCGAAGCGATCACTCCGGGAACGCTCGCCAACAAGGCGATCGTCGCCGATTTCATTCAGCGCCTTTACGGCTCCCGGGCGGCGACGGTCATGACGATCCTCATCCTCTGGACGACCTTTGCCTCGGTCTTCGCGGTTATGCTCGGCTATTCGCGGGTCCCGTTCGCCGCGGCGAGCGACGGACGATTCTTCAAGCCATTCGCGCGGATCCATCCCACGAAGAGATTTCCAACCTTCTCGCTCATCTTCACGGGGGTCACGGCAGCTCTCTGCTGCTGGTTCGAATTGCCGACGCTGATCACCTCGCTGATCGTCATCCAGATCGTCGCCCGGGACATGGCCCAGGTGGCGGCAGTGATTCTGATCAGACGGACGCGCCCGGACATCCGGCTTCCCTTCCGGATGTGGCTCTATCCACTGCCGGCGCTGATCGCCCTCGCCGGATGGATCTACATTCTGAGCACCAACGGCTGGCAGATCTTCCTGCTCGGGATTGGGCTGATGATCGTCGGGATCGTCGCCTGGCTTATCCAGTCAAAACTGAAGTCTGAGTGGCCATTTGAGAGCGGAGTCGAGAGATGAGTTCCGACAGGCAGACCATCCGGAAGGAATGGGACTTCATGACCTTCGGTGATGTCTTCATCGACCTGGTCATGAGTGGATTCGGGCGCTGGCCTGCGCCCGGAGAAGAGGTCGATGCTGCGTCACTGACCCGCGAGGTTGGCGGCGGCGCGGCGATCACCGCCTGTGGACTGGCGAGGCTTGGCAGGCGTGTTGCCCTGCTCGCGGCCATTGGCGGCGACGGCTCGTGGTTCCGGGAACGGGTTGGCAGGGCCGGAGTCTCCACCGACCTGCTGCGGACAGTGGCCGATGAGTCGACAGCGATCACCGTGGCCATCTCGACGACCGAGGACCGTTCATTCTTCACCTACCGCGGAGCCAACCAGCTGCTGGCGGAATTGATCGGCGACCCGGCCACCGTGACAGAGATGACCAGGGCCAGGCATCTCCATCTGGCCAGCGCCATCGCCCCAGGTGTACTAATCCAACTGGCGCGGCAGATCCGGCCAACCGGCACGACCATCTCGGTCGACGTCGGCTGGGTCGAGCCCTGGCTGGCCGATCCGCAGAGCCTCGTTGCGCTGCGGGAGGTGGATCTCTTCATGCCCAACGAGCGGGAGGGCGCGGCCATGACCGGTCGCGGCGATCCGGAAGGGATGCTGACGGCCTTTGCCGGGGCCGGCCTGAGAGGCGTGGTGCTCAAGCTTGGCCCGCGCGGGTCGATGATGCTCGAAGCGGGGCGGATCGAGAAATGTCCCGGCGTGCCGGTTACGCCAGTCGACACGACTGGCGCGGGGGACTGCTTCGATGCGGGGTTTCTGGCCGCCTGGAAGAGCGGGCTCCCTGCCCGGGACTGTCTCGAGATTGGAAATTTCTGCGGCGCCCGGTCGACCACTGCCGCCGGTGGTCTGAACGGTTTTCCGGAGCGGGGCGAACTGAGTAGCCGACTCGACCGCCCTGACCTGACAGAGCGTTGATCCCGCCGCTGGTCAGGCATGGCGGGCAGAATCATTGGACTGATAGGACGATAGGACCAATAGGACCGGTGAGACCAGCAGGACCAGTAGGACCAGTGAGACCAGTAGGACCGGTGAGAGTGGTGAGACCGCTTGGATCGATCTGACAATAATCCTATTGGTCCTATTAGTCCTGTTGGTCCTATCAGTCCTGTCTTCAGGCCCTTAATTGTCAGGCGAGTTCATAATGCGATTGCCCTGAGGCCCCTTCAGCAATATCCTACCTTTTTCTCGCGCGCACTTTCCATCAACCATAAAATTCACTATCATTCAGTCAGATAAGGCTTTTATCCATTTTTATCGAAGGAGCCAGCTTATGTCACACGTCGCGACCATGCCTTTTCTTGATAACATTAGCAATCCCGACAAATTTCGCAATTATGGCGAAGAGGCGCGCGGAAGCGTCAAAGATGTCTACTACCTCAACCATACCCGGCAGACGCTCGACTTTGTTCTGACGAAAAAGGCCGAGTATGGCCGGCTTGACAAGGGAGAGTATGGCGTCTGGGAAGTGATCGAGAAGTTGAACAACTTTGTCGATGAGAGTGATCCGGACAATGAGCTCCCGCAGATCGTTCACGCGCTGCAGACCGCCGAGGCGATTCGGCAGGATGGTCATCCGAACTGGTTCGTGCTCGTTGGTCTGATCCACGACATCGGCAAGATGCTCAGCTTCTATGGTGAGCCACAGTGGGCAGTTGTCGGCGACACCTTCCCGGTCGGCTGCCAGTTCTCGGAGAAGATCGTCTATCCGGAGCTCTTCGCCGACAACCCGGACTCGAAGCACCCGGTCTATGGCACGCTCTGTGGAATCTACGAACCGCACGGCGGTCTCGATAATGTCCACGTCTCGTGGGGTCACGACGAGTACCTCTACATGGTCGCCCGGGACTACCTGCCACAGGAAGCGCTCTGGATGATCCGTTATCACTCGCTCTACCCGGTTCATCGTGAGGGAGCGTATGAACACCTCCTCGGTCCGGAGGACGATGTGCTGTTGAAGTGGGTCCGGGCGTTCAATCCCTATGACCTCTACTCGAAGTGCCCGGTTGAGCCGAACGTGAAGGAGCTGACGCCCTTCTACCAGGATCTGATTGCCGAGTACTTCCCTGACAAGATCAAGTGGTAGGCGAAATTCGATGAGTAAGGTAACAATTCTTGGGGGCGGCGGAATCAGAACGCCGCTCCTTATTCATGGTCTGGTCCGGGCGCCGCTGGGGCTGGCGGAGATTGCGCTCTTCGATATTGATCGCGAGCGGGCAGACATGATGGCGGCCCTCGGGCGTGAAGTCGCCCGTCAGGCTGGGGTCGAGGTCTCGATCACCACGCCGGCATCAGTTGAAGAGGCCGTGACCGGGACCGAATTTGTCGTGAGCAGCCTCCGCGTCGGAGGGGCCGCGGCGCGGGCCCGCGATGAGCGGATCGCGATCGAACACGGAATCGCCGGGCAGGAGACGACCGGGCTGGGGGGGCTCTCGAAGGCGCTGCGAACCATCCCGGTCATGCTCGAGCATGCCCGGGCGGTTGAGCGACACGCTCCGGCGGCCTGGTTTATCAGCTTCACCAATCCGGCCGGCCTCATGACCCAGGCCCTCTCGAGCCTGACCAGGCTGAAACTGATCGGCATCTGTGACACTCCAAGTGAGATGTTCCACCGGCTGGCCGAGGGGATGGGGCGACCGGTCGATCAGGTTGGTTGCGACTACTTTGGGCTCAACCACCTTGGGTGGATCCGCGAGGTGCGGGTCGATGGGGAGAACCGGCTGCCGGAGATCCTCGCTGACGATCGCCAACTCCGATCTCTCTACCATGCTGATCTCTTCGATCCGGCAATGATCCGGACGCTGGGGATGCTGCCGAGCGAATACCTGTTCTTCTACTATGAACAGCAGCGGGCGCTCGAGAACCAGCGCCGCACCGGGGCGAGCCGCGGGGCCGAAGTGGTCCGGCTGAACGAGCTGCTCTTTGGCGAGCT